>NZ_KK211376.1:115050-317697 GCF_000621965.1 Methanobrevibacter wolinii SH | reverse complement strand
GTTAAGTGTTTTCAGTATTGGGTGAAAGTGTGTAGTTTTTTATTATCATTATTATCAATATTGATTGTTATTTATTGTTATTTATTGTTTTTTTGTTTTGATTGTTGTTTTTTTTGTGATTCCTTTTTTTTGTTATTTATTGTTATTGTTCGTGTTTATGTTTGTAGGTTTAGCGGTCATAGTGATGGGGTTATACCTGGTCTCGTTTCGATCCCAGAAGTGAAGTCTGTTACGTTTTGTTTAGTACTATGGAGGTATCTATGGGAGTTTCATTTCGCTGCTAGCCTTTTTTTTATCTTGTTTTGTATAACGTTGTTATATTGTTTTTTGTGTTTTTTTCTTTTCTTATTTTTTTGTATTTGTGTTTTAAGTAGTTTCTTAATTTTTTTAATTAATTAAAATAAGTTAAGTTTTTAATGGAATTTAATCTTTAACAGATTTTATTTTATTTTTTATTGTTTCCATTAATTATATATACAATTTTTAAGAAAATTTATATTGTCGTATCATTTTTTTAATTTTGGAAATTATTTTTCCATTGCTGATTAAGATTATTAAAATGACTGATGCCTTAGGTCCTTTTAAGAGGGAAGTTTATACTGTCTATGATTAAAAGCAACCCAGCATTAGATAGGCTGCCCGTTTCTGAGGGTTACTCGTGGAGGGAAGGGTAAACTACCTGTGAAGCATAAGAGTTAGTTTACGGGCAAAATTTTTTATATTCTTTTTTTTACAATGGTATTATTCTTTTTTATAATAATTTTTATTTTTTAAACTTTTTATTTTGAATATTTTTTTAAAAAAGAGTTAAATTTTTAAATAAAATAGTTTTGTATGGTTTAAATATTTGTTTTTTAAAAATAGTTTATTTATAGTAATTTGTTTGGTTTTTTATTTATTTTATAATAAATTAATTAATGTTCTTTGATTTATTAAAAAATATTAAAAAAAGAGTTTAATCATTTCCCATATATTTAAGCACAGTAAATACACCTAATATTAAACTTATTACAAATCCAACAAATCCAAGTATTGGCATATCTTCTATCATTGGTCCTTTATCAATACTCATTACATATGATGATCCAATAAGTAATGCTGAAATAATTAAAGCTAAAGATATTTTATTTGTTATTCTATTAAGATTTTCTAATTCTAAATTTATCTTAATTTCTCCTTCTTCAACTTTATAAAATATTTTATTAATTCTTTTAGGTAATATTTTAATCATATGTTCTATACCAAACATACTAGTTTTAATTGAAGATGCGATTTTTTTAGGACTATATTTTTTAGTTATAATTTTTCTTGCAATTGGTTGTAATATAGGAACTACATCAAAACTTGGATCTAAGTTTTGACCAATATCTTCTACCATTGCAATTCCACGTGCCATTAAAACAAATTCATTTGGAAGTTTTACTTGATATTTTGTCATTAAATTTATTAAATCATTCATTGCACCTTTAACTTGACCTAATTCTGCACCATAATATCTACTGAACATATCATTTAAGTCTCTTTTTAAACTTTTAATATCTACCTTTTCAGTAAGAATTTCCATGTACATTAATTGATCTATTAAATTGTCTACATTATTATCTGTAAATAATATCATTAATTCTGCAAGGTTTTCTTTAAATTCCCTATCAAGAAGACCCATCATTCCTTCATCTATGAAACATACTACATTGTTATCAAGAATAAAAATATTACCTGGATGAGGATCAGCATGGAAGAATCCATTAATAAATATTTGTTGAAAATATGCTTTTACTCCTCTATCTGCAATGATTTTTTTATCAAATTTAGGATCATCACTATTAAATACATCTGCTAATTTAACTCCATCAATATATTCCATAGTAATTACTTTTTTAGAACAATATTCTGGATAAACTTTTGGAATATGTATGGTGTTATCATTTTTAAAATCATATGCTAAATGTTTCATATTCATTAATTCTTGATTATAATCTATCTCTTTTTTTATAGATCTTTCAAATTCATCAATAATACCTGGTAAATTATAAATTTTTAAAGAATTAATATATTTATCTGCTTTTTCAGCAATGAATTTCATTATAGTTAAATCAGTATCAATGGTTTCTTCAATATCTGCTTTCTGTATTTTAATTGCTACTTTTTCTCCAGTTGGTAATATTCCTTCATGGACTTGTCCTATTGATGCTGTTGCAATTGGTTTTTTAGAAAAACTTTTGTATAAATTAGGTATGGATTCATGTAATTCTGTTTCAATAGTGTTTTGGATTTCATCATAACCTACACTTGGATTATTATCTTGTAATTTTGATAATTCATTAGCAATTCTTCTTCCTACAATATCTGGCCTTGTACTTAATAATTGGCCTAATTTTATGTAAGTAGTACCAAGTTCTTGAAACATTAATCTTAAACGTCTTGGTAAATCAGTATCTAATGCTTTTTTTACATCATCAAAATCTGAAGAGCGAAATGGGTTATATCTTTTTATTGTTGTTTGTCCTAAAAGATAACTAAATCCATATTTTCTAAAAATTTTGAGGATTTCATTAAATCTTCCAAAAATTTTTTTATTATTTGAATTCCTAATTTTCATTATAAAATAATTTATTATTTCTATTATAAATAATAAATGTTTAATTTAATTTTCAGTTTTTCATTTTCTTTTTATTTTTGTTTCTTTTTAGGTTTATTAGATGTTTTTATTAAGTTATTTTTTTATTATTTCTTCTAAAATTATTTTTTGTCTAAAAAAGTATATATTTGAATTTTATATTATTCTTGAATACATTTATTAAAATTAAATCATATTAATTTATATTAATTTTTATAAAATAAGATGTAAAATTAGTGTTTTTTAATTATTTATTAGCTGTATGTTTTTGTGTTGGGGTGTAAATTAGTGTTTTTTATTTCTTAAGTAAATATTTAAAATTAAAAATAAATAAGTATAATTGACTTATTTTAAGTCAATTAAAATTATCTAATGCTTGTATAAGTTTTAAAGCATAATCATTTTTTTTCTCTTGTGAATATCCTTGATTTACTTCAAATAACATTGTTTCAATGTTTTTGTTTGCAATAGGTTCTGTTACATATTGAGGACTTGTTCCTGCACTATATGTAGATTGTTTTACAACACCAATAGAATTTGCAAGTTTTTGTGCATCTTGCTCTCCTTTTGAATCTTCAGTTATTGGTAACATAAATGTTGTTCTATCATAATAAACTTCCATTTCATGAACATCCATAACTAATTGAGGATTATATTGTTCTACATCATTTACAATAAATCTATTTGCAAGCATTTCTCCCATATGCCTATTTGTATTATATTCACTTACATTATATTTTTTCTGGTTATGGTTTATTTTCACAAAATAAACTACATATTTCTTAGAAAGTTTGTTTTCTTTAGTTAAATTACTAAGAGTTTCATTTGTAGCATTATGTATTCCACTTTCTAAGTCATGTACACCAAGAATAACTACAATAGTTTTATTTGATGATTGATTACCATAATAATATTTATGTACTGTACCATTTTCATTATGTCCTATAATACTTTTATCAGGATAAAGTTTATTATTGATTTTATGGTACAATTTGTCTAAAACAGTTGATGAATTATGTTCTTGTAAATCATAATCTGATATAATAGTTTCATCTGTTATAATATATGAAATTGCACCAAGTATACAACATATAATTATTATTATAATAATAAGCGTATGACTTTTTTTCATTTTATAAAATCCTACTTTTTTATTACAATTTAATACTTTTTATTTTATCTTATTTAAATTTATTATTTTTCTATTCTATTTATTGTATATTACTTGTTTAATAAAAAATTCATTTTAATTTTAATATATTTGTTTTTAATAATTTTCCTATTTTATTTTAATTATTGGCTTTTAATTTTAATCTTTTATTTTAATTTCTTTTTAATGTTAAATTATTTTATTTAAAAATACTTATTTTTATAAATTTTTTATTTATGTTCTATTTATTAGAAATTAACAGTGTATAGTTAATTTTTAACTTATTTGCTCATATTTTTAAGGATTTAATATTTTCATTTTATTTAATTATAATATTAGTTTTCAAATGCTCTTTCTAAAATTTATTTATATTTCTTAAATAAAATATCTATTAATTTTATTAAAAAATTAATTTAACAATTAGGTTTGGTATTATGTCTAATGTAAAAAATGAAAATAATTCTTTACAGTTACAGAGTATTAAAGGTGTAGGTAATAAATTATCTTCGAAAATTTTAAAAGAAGTAGGTGGTGAAGATAATCTTAAAAGAATTGTTGATAATTTGGAACTAGAAAATTTAATATCTATTGATGGAATTTCTCAAAGAAAAGCAATTGAAATAATGAATGAATTACTTGGAAATCCTAAACAAAATTTTTTAAAAAATGAAAAAGCATTTCAATTATATGATGAAATCATTGAAAAAATTTTGTCTTATTCAAATACAGATTATTCTAAAAATAGAATTCTTTTAATTTCACCTTTAAAAGATGAGGAAGAAATTAATAATAGATTAAATTTTGTTACGGATGCTAAAAAAGTAGTTTCTGATTTACCTATAATAAAACTTAGAGGTTTAATGAAAAATTTAACTGAGCCTAAGGAATTTGAATTGACTTATGATTCAAGTAAATTAATTGTTGTTGAATCAGAAGAAGATAATCAATATCTTACAGAATTAGGTTTAAATCAATATTATCCAATTGTAACTGCAGTTAACTCTCCAGAATTTGCTGAAGAATTACATAATTATGAATTAATATTTTATATTTATTCTAATGGTACATTAGACTTCGGTGAGTTAAATAATCTTATAATGATTAGTAAAGAATCATCTATTAATGAGATTATTCCAGATAAAATTATTGGTTATTTTAATAAAAATAGATTTCTTTTTAGTCAAGTTTCCCAAATTAGGAAAATCTTAAACAAAGAAACAGTTCTTAATGATATTGATTCAATATTAGATAGTATTAATTTAGTTGAAAAAGAAAACATCGACTTTGATGAAATATTATCAAAAGTTAAATCTTATGGTGATGATAGACTTAAAAATGAAATAAAAAAAGTTGATCTTGAAGGAGATGAAATTCTTGACTTATTAAATCATGAGATGCCATCTAAACTTGATAAAATATTTAATAATATTTTAAATGAATTAAGTGAAATGGTTTATAAAAAAACTTCTATTAAATTCAATCCATTTCTTGAAAGATATCCTTTAGAAATTGATGATAATGAAGTTTGTCGTATTAAACAAGATTTAAATTCAAAAGTTGAAAATAATCTTTTTGATATGAAAATTAAAGTAGCAAAATATCTTTCAAGTATTAAAGATAAAGCTTATGATGAAGTTATGGAAATTATTAAATTTGATTATATGTTTACTCTTGGAAGTTTTGCTTATGAATATGATTTACATAGACCTTATATTTCTAATGATTTTAAACTTGAGGGTGCTATTCATTTAAATCTTGCATTAAAAGATTCTAATAAAGTACAAAGAATAAACTATGAACTTACAGAAGATGATAATATTGCACTATTGACTGGTGCAAATAGTGGAGGTAAAACTACATTATTAGAAACCATTTCTCAAGTTTCTATAATGACTCAAATGGGACTTCCAGTTGCTTGTAATCATGCAGAAGTACCTATTTTTGATGAATTGTATCATTTTTCTAAGAAAAGATCATTAGATGCAGGAGCATTTGAATCATTTTTAAGGGTTTTTATTCCAATTGTTACTACAGATTCCAAAAAGCTTGTTCTACTTGATGAGCTTGAAGGAATTACAGAACTTGATGCATCTGTAAAAATTATTTCAAGTTTTATAGATCTTATTAAAAAAACAGATTCTTTTGCTGTTATTGTTACTCATATGGCTAAAGAATTAATAAATTATACAGATATACGTGTAGATGGTATTGAAGCAAAAGGTCTTGATGAGAATTATGAATTAATTGTAGATAGAACTCCCAAAATGAATTATCTTGCTAGAAGTACTCCTGAATTAATTTTAAAAAGGATATATGAAAATTCTAATGGATGTCTAAAAGAAGTTTATGGGGAAATATTAAAAAAATTTGAATAATTTTTTATATTTTCTCTATTATAATTATATTCCTTTTGTTTTTTAATCTAAATTATATTCATTTATTAATTTAAGATTTCCTTTTTCACATTGGGGACATTTATCAAAATTCCATACTGCATCTATTTCTCTTCCACATTCTGGACAGTTTCTATGATAAATACTTTTTAAATTTGTAGTGAATATTATTTTATCATGTTTTGATAATTTCATAATAAGTTTTTCTACTTCTCTTATACTTAATTTAGTTTTATTTGAAACAATATCATATTCATCTACAAAATCTTTACAATGAATACAATACCATGTATGTATAAATCCAGAAATCTTGGAAGCAGTCATAGCTCTTGAAGATAATATACCTAATGCTTCTTCAGTCATTTCATTTAAATCATCATTTATATAAAATACAACATCTTTATTCTCAAATATGAAATTGCAATTATCACACATAAACATTGAATATCTTGTCATAAAATTAGTATCTATTTATATTTTTAAATAGTTTTTTATTTAATATTTAATTGGTAAAATCATTCTTAAATTAAATATTTAAATATCTATGTTTTTAAAGTTTTATTTTTTAAAATTAAGTTTAAAAAAATTATAAAGATTTAAATAAAGTTTATTTATAAATATTTGAAAAGTAGTTGTTTATTAGATTTTTTTATGAAATTAAAAAAATTTAATATAGTAATTATATTTTTTCATTACTATATTTGATTATTTTATTTAATTGTTCTTTTGCTTTTCCATTTGCTACTAATTCTTTAGAAAGTTCTACACCTTCTTTAAGATTTTTAACTTTATCTGCAACATATAACATAGCTGAAGAATTTATTAATGCTAAATCTAATTTAGCTTTATCTTCTTTAGTATCTTGTTTATTATTTAATATGTTTTTAATAATTTCTACATGTTCTTCTAAAGTGTTAGGTGCTTTTATATATTCTGGATTAACTTTTTTGCATCCAAAATTTTCTGGACTTATGTATTTAATCTCAATTTTTTCATGATCTATGAATGCTACTTTTGTTTTTCCAATTATTGAAATCTCATCCATAGCAGGATTTCCATTTTGATCAAATCCATGTACAATCATTGCACGTTCTCTTCCTAAATTTACTAATACTTTAGCAATATCTTCAATAAGATTGGGATTATATATTCCCATCATTTGTGCATTTAAATTTGATGGACAAGTTAATGGTCCAAGAAGATTAAAGACAGTACGTGTGTTTAAACTTTTTCTTATTCCCATTACATTTTTTGTAGCAGGATGGTATATTGGAGCAAATAAAAATCCATAATTACAATGTTCTAATGAGTTTTCATTAACTTTTGGTCCAGCACTAATGTTTACACCTAATGCTTCAAGTACATCTGCTCCTCCACATTTACTACTAACACTACGATTTCCATGTTTTGAAATTTCTGCTCCACCACTACTTGCAATGATTGATGCTGCAGTACTTACATTAAATGTTTTAAAAGTATCTCCACCAGTACCACATGCATCTAACATATAACCTTTAGGTTTGTAATCAACATGTTTTCCATGATCTCTCATAGATTTTGCAAATCCTGTAATTTCAGGTATGGTTTCACCTTTAATTCTAAGTGCAATTAAAAATGCTGCTATGATATTATCATTACATGTTTCATTAATCATATCATCCATACAAGCATAAGCTTCTTCTTCAGTTAAATCTCTTTGTTTGTCTATTAATTCATCAAATATTTCAGTAATCATTTAACATCATCTTTTTTAGTAGCTAATTTCATAGAACTAACATATTCTTTAATATCATTTAACATTTTTTCTTTATTGTCTAAATTATCAGCAATAATGTTTATAATAGCACTACCTACAATTGCACCATTAGCACCAGAATTTATTACTTCTTTAACATGTTCTGGTTTAGAAATACCAAATCCAACACATAAAGGCATATCTGTGTGTTTTCTCATTCTTTTAATCATATCTGTTGTATTGTGTTCTACTTTATCTCTTGCACCTGTAATTCCCATAACAGATACAGTATATATAAATCCACTTGCATAATCTGCAATTAATTTTAATCTTTCAGTTGTTGTACTTGGTGCTGCAATAAATATTTCTTCCACACCATATTCTTTAGAAGCTTTACGTACATATTCTGATTCTTCTGGAGGTAAATCTGCTACAAGTACTGCGTTTACTCCAAGTTTACTTAATCTTTCATAGAATGCATCAATTCCATATTTATAAATAATATTATAATAAAGAAGTAAACCAAATGGTTTATCAGTATATTCTCTTAATTCTTCAAGAAATTTAAAACATTTTTCAATGGTTGTTCCAGATTTAAATGATCTAATATCTGCATTTTGAACAGTTTTGCCATCTGCTACAGGGTCACTAAATGGAAATCCAATTTCTAATGCATCTGCTCCATTATCTACCATTGTTTTAGCAATTTCTATGGAAGTTTCATAATCTGGATCCCCTACAACTAAGAATGGTATAAATATTCCTTCATTTTTAGATTCTGCTTCTTCAAATGTTTGTTTATATGTTTTCATATTCATTTTATTAACCTTCTTAATTGTTTAATTATATTTCTACTCCTAATTCTTTAGCAACAATATTCATATCTTTGTCCCCTCTTCCTGAAAGATTGACAATAATTGTTTTACCTTTATTTTCTTCTTTTTTAGCATATTTAATTGCATATGCAATAGCATGTGCACTTTCAAGTGCAGGAATAACTCCTTCGACTTCACATAATGTTTTAAATCCATTAAGTGCTTCTTCATTATTAACAGATACATATTCTGCACGGTTAATACTATCTAAATATGCATGTTCTGGTCCTACACCAGGATAATCAAGTCCTGCTGATACACAACTTGCTTCTTCAATTTGTCCTTCATCAGTTTGGAGAACTTTAGATAATGCACCATGTAATATTCCATCACTACCATTTTCAATGGTTGCAGCATTTTCATCAGTATTTGCACCTTTTCCTCCGCCTTCAACTCCTATTAAATCAACATCTTTATCATTTACAAATCCTGAAAATATCCCCATTGCATTACTTCCACCACCAACACATGCAATAACAGTGTCTGGAAGTTTACCTTCAATTTCTAATATTTGTTTCCTTGCTTCTTTTCCAATAACACTTTGGAAATATTTAACCATTGTTGGATATGGGTGTGGACCCATTGTTGTACCTATAAGATAATGGGTTGTATCAACATTTGAAATCCAATCTCTAAATGCTTCATTAATTGAATCTTTAAGTGTACAACTTCCTGCATCTACTGGAATTACTTTTGCTCCAGATAATTCCATTCTAAATACATTCATTTTTTGTCTTTCAACATCTTTTGAACCCATATAAATATCAACATCTAAACCTAATTTTGCACCAATAACTGAAGTTGCAATACCATGTTGTCCAGCTCCAGTTTCTGCAATAAGTCTTGTTTTACCCATATATTTTGCAAGTAATCCTTGTCCTATAGCATTATTAATTTTATGTGCTCCTGTATGTAACATATCTTCTCTTTTAAGATAAATTTTACAACCTAATTTTTCAGATAAATTCCCAGCATAATATAATCCTGTTGGTCTACCTGCAAATTCTTTTAAATATTTATTTAATTCTGAGTTAAATTTAGGATTATCTTTATATTTGTAGAAAGCTTCTTCTAATTCTTCAATAGCAGGCATTAATAATTCTGGAACATAAATTCCCCCATACTTACCAAATTTTCCATCGTGATTCATATTTTTAACTCCATTTTAATAATTTTAATTTTTATCTAAAATTTATTCTTTAATATTTTTAATTTTATGATTAATTTAGTTAATTTTTATTTTTTAATTTTTAATTAATTCAACGATTCTTTTAATTTTTCCTAGATTTTTGATTCCGGGACTATCTTCAACACCACTATTTACATCAACCATATCAAAATTATCCAAATATTCAAAAATTTCTTTTAAATATTCATAATTTAATCCACCTGCAAGTATTGCATTAACTTTTGGGTTTTTATTTTTTATAATTTTACTTGCTTCTACTGCAGTTTCAATAGGTATATGTGTATTAGTGCCTCCAGTTAGTCCATCTTTTATATAATCAAATAAAATATTATCTACATATTGAGAATATTTCTCTAAATTATTTTTAACTTCTGAATCAATTTTATTTTTAATACCAATTACCATAGTAATATTTATTGTATTATTAAGTTCTTTTAACTTTTTAATATTCTTTATAGTAATATTAGAATGGAATTGAACATTTTTAATTTTCGTTTTATTTATTTTATTGTTAATTTCTTCTGGATTTTCATCATCAATTACTAAAGTTAAAAAATTTTTATTTTCAAGGTTTTTTGTTAAATCATTTATTTTATCAAGACTAACAAAACGTTTTGATCGTTTAATATTAATGAAACCTAAATAATCAATATTTAATTTGGATAATTCATTTACAATATTTTTATCAGTCATTCCACAAATTTTAATTTTTGTAGACAATTCAAACACCTAATTTTTTAAAACTTTATTTAAATCTTTAATAAAATTTTTAGTTTCAATATCATTTTTATTTTTAAGGAGACTAGTGCCAATTAAAAGTGCATCTGCACCATATGATTTTAATATTTTAGCATCATTAGTTGTTTCAACACCACTTTCAGATATTAAATAACCATCAACAAGTTTTCCTAAATTTTTAGTAGTATTAAAATCAATTGTGAAATCTGCAAGATTTCTATTATTTATTCCAATTATAGGTGCTTTTATATCATTGGCAAATTCAATTTCTTCTTTATTGTGACATTCTATTATATAATCAAGGCCAAGATTTGAAGCAATATTTTTATACTCTTCTATATCTATATCTAAATTACTAATTAATAAGATACAACTTGCACCATTAAGTGCTGCTTCATAAATCATATATTCATCAATAAAAAAGTCTTTCCTTAAAATTGGTTTATTTGTAATTTTAACTGCTTTTTTAAGATTATTTAAGTTACTCTTAAAATATAATTCCTCAGTTAAGCATGAAATCATATCAACAGGACTTTCATTATAGATTTTTATTATATCCTCTACTTTAACAGAACTTATATCTCCTTTTGAAGGAGATGCAGGTTTAAATTCTGCAATAAGTTTTGTACCTTTGATATTATTAAATTTTTCTTGAAATCTAAATTTTTTATCTCTTGTTGAAACGAAATCTTCAGCTTCTTTTTTAATTTCATTTAATGGTTTTTTATCTTTTAATTTAACCATTATTTTTTTCTTATTTTCAATTATTTCTCCTACTTTGTCCATTATATTACCTTTTTTACATATTCAAGAAATTTTTAACAATAATATCAGAATAATGTCCACCAATAGATTCTGGATGGAATTGAATACCATAAGTAGGATATTCTTTGTGTTCAATACTCATAATAATATTATCTTTATTATAAGAAGTAACTTTTAATTCTTCAGGTATAGTTTCATTATCACAAATTAATGAATGGTATCTAATTATATTAAATTCTTCAGGAATTCCTTCAAATAATTCTGATTTGTCATGTTTTATTCTGTCTTTTTTACCATGTACTGGTGTTGATTTTTTTATTTCTCCACCATATGTATAAAAGATACCTTGGTGTCCAAGACATACTCCAAGTATTGGAGTTTCTTTAAACTTTTTAATTACTTCACTACATATTCCAAAGTCTTTTTTATTTGTAGCATTTCCTGGTCCTGGTGAAATAATAATATGTGATGGATTTAATTTCTCAATATCTTTAATTTTAATTTTATCATTTCTTATAACTTTTATATCATTTTCAAATTTTCCAAATAATTGGTATAAATTGTAAGTAAATGAGTCATAATTATCAATAAGTAAAATCATTTTATCACCTAATATTTAAAATCTCCAGATTCTTCAAGGGCAGTTACAATAGCTTGTCTTTTTCTTGCACATTCTTCATATTCATTCTCAGGTATAGAATCATAAACAATTCCTGCACCTGCCTGAATTTCTGCAAGTTCTCCATTGGTTGTTAATGTTCTTATTGTTATTGCAAAATCTGCATTTCCATTAAGTGAGAAATAACCTACTGCACCACCATAAGGTCCTCTTGCAAAATTTTCATTATCATTAATGATTTTCATAGCCCTTATTTTAGGTGCTCCACTTAAAGTTCCTGCTGGGAAAAGACTCATAAATCCATCTACTGCATCTAAATTATCTTTAAGTTCTCCTTCAACATGACTTACAATATGTTGTACATGTGAAAATTTTCTAATACTATATAATTCAGGTACATTAACAGTTCCTATTTCAGATACTTTTCCTACATCATTTCTTGATAAATCAACAAGCATTAAATGTTCTGCACATTCTTTTTTATCATTAAGTAAATCTTCTTCGATTTTTTTATCTTCTTCTGGATTTTTACCCCTTGGTCTTGTTCCTGCAATTGGGTAAGATTCAATATGTTTACCTTCAAGTCTCATTAACATTTCTGGTGAAGATCCTATAATTTCTCTATCTCCTAATTTTATATGATACATATATGGTGAAGGATTAATTTTTCTTAAATGTTCATATAATGGTAATTTACTACCTTTTAAAATATAATGTTCTGAATTTGATAAAACAACTTGGAATATTTCTCCATCGTTGATAGCTTTTTTTGCTTTTTTAACAATGTTTATATATTCTTCTTTAGTAAAATCATCTTTTTCTTTTTTATATTCTAAAATACCATTACTATGTACTTCTGTGTATATTTTTTCAATTAATTCTTTTCTATCATTATTAAATGTAATATATTTACATGTGTTATTTATTCTATCTTGAATTACACAATCTAAGAATAATCCAAATTCAAAATCAGGGTATAAACTTTTATGTGTAGGTACATCTTCAATATATTTTATTGATTCATAAGAAACATAACCTAAAAGACCTCCAAAGAAACTTTTTTCTTCAAATCCAAAATTAATAAGTTTTTTTAATTCTAAAAAAGGGTTTTCACTTTTAAATTCAACAGTTTTTCTATCAGTTGTAACTGTTATAACATGGTCTTGTACTTTTATTTTTGCAATAGGATCAAAACCAATAATTGAGAATCTTGAAAGTTTTGAATCATTTTCCATTGATTCTAAAATAAATGCATCTTTATAATTATAATATAAATTTTTAAATAAGATAAATGGAGATTCAATATTTATTTCACTTACTTTTGGTTTATCTGCAATTAAATCTCTTAATTCATCTATAATATTTCTTTTTAAAATAATATCACCTAAATAATCTTGATTAATAATTTATAAGAATAAATTTAGGTATAATAAAAATTTTAATGTTTGGGATGAAAGTCTTAAAATTTTTTATATCATACCTATATATTATAATACTTGAAAGTACTATTTAAAACTTTAGTGCACAAAAATGTACATTTAATATTTTTTGAAAAATTTAATATATTTTTTTTACTTAAATTAATTGAATTATTTCTATTTATTAAAATTAACAATTGTTAAACTTAATATTAAATAATATTTTTTCTATTTTATATTTTAAAGGTTTTTCTTGGAATCCTATTTTTTTAAAAATAGATAATAGTTTACTTGTAAATCAAGTTAATACTTTTTTTTTAAAAGGCTTAATAGAACTATTTTAAAAATCTCTTTATTATCTATTATTATTTTCATTTTTAATTAAATTTTAATTAGTTTATTTATTTTAAAATATAATATGATTTTATTAAAAATAGTAAATTTTTTTCTTTTATAATGATTTTATTTAAAAAACTAAAATAACTTTAATTAAATAATTTTTTTTTAAATTTAAGAAGTTTAAAAAATTGAAAAATTAAGTATTTAAATTTTATAATAATTTCTTATTATAATTTAAATTACTTGTTTCAAGCCAATATTTTTCTAGATTATTATTTAATTTTTCAAGAGTATTGTCATCTAATTTATTTTTTATACCTTCATTAAATAAATCAATGATGTTATTGATATTATATTTATTTTCCCATCTTAAATCAATTGCATAATTTTTAATTCCAAATTCTTTTAATTCATTTAATTTATTAAGTAAAGATAATTTTTTATTGTATAAAATTAATAACTCTTGGCTTATAGTACTTTTTACAGGATAATATTCATTTTTAATATTTTTTATAGATATATTTAAATCAGTATCTTTAGTTATTTTAATGTTTAATTTTTTCTTAATATTTTTAATGTCTTTTTTACGAAGTATTGGTTTTCTTGTAATCATTGCTTCAAGAGTTCCACCAACAATCATTTCTAATTTATCTTGGGAATTTTCAGAAAGTTCTTTAATATCATTTTTACTAAGTTCTGGAGATATTGTAAGTATATCAAAATTATTAAGATTTTTAACACTTTGACTATTATAAATATTTAAATACTGTGAACCATATGCTTTTATTTCATGATTTTTTAATATTTCATCTATACCTAAAATACTAGTCATTATATCTAAATTAACTCCTAATTTTGAAAGAATTCCATAAGTTTTAAAAAGACCATTTAATGTGTCTTTTGTAGCTATTTCTGGCCATTTCCATATTAATTCATAATTTTGATTTTTGCTAATAGAATATGCTTCTTTTAAGAAGTTAACACAATAATTTATATTGAATTTTTCTTTATGATTTTTAAATAAAAAATTCATATTTTTTTCAGGAATTTCAAGATATATTCTGTTTATTGATTTTTTATTATTAAGTTCTTTAAGTTGTTCTAAGCTATTTAAATATACTGAAAGTTTATAGTCTTTATTTGGTATTTTTTTGTTGAATTTTTCTTTATAATAATTATCCTTAAATTTTTTAGAATTTTCTTTAATTTTATCAATATTTTTAGGTAAATATGATTCTTCAATTTCTTTTACTAAATTATTGTAGAAATCTCTTCTAAGTTTATTAAGATTACTTATTGGTGTAAATAAATTTTCTAGATAATTGATGTTAATATTTCCTATGTAAAATGGTAAATGATCTATTTTTCTTAAATTGTTTTCTATTTGTTTAGAGGATATTGGTTTATTTTTTGCTTCTTCCCATTTATTTTCTGCTTTATATTTGTACTTAATTATTTTACCATTTCCAAGTTTTAATCTAGATTTTATTATTGGATAATTATTTTTATTAATTTTGAAATCAAGATTTAAGATAGATTTTTTATAACTCTTATTTTTTCCAGTTAATGCTTGTTTGGTTTTGTTGCTTATTTTATTTCTTTTAGTAATATATACTTTAGATTCATTATCTATTTTAATATCAATATTTTTGTTTTCTCTTATTGTTTTAAGAATTAAAGTGTCCTCTTGGACTTCTGAATCTACTGATAATTCAAATCCATAGCTTGCTTTAGAATTATTTTCAAGGGATTTACCTTCTATTAATATTATATCTCCTTTATCTGGAATAATATGACTTGATTGATTTATTTTAATTATGTTTTTACCATTAAATTCTTTAACATTTCCAATATATAATCCATTATTTGATGGTTTTTTATAATTTATAATTTTATTAGGGTTATCAAATAAATGGCCTCTTGTAAATTGGCGATTAAATACAAGACTTAATTCTTCATTATCTTTTCTTCTTTTATTATGTTTAAGTTTATTTAATCCTTGTCTATAAGCATGAACTACAGTAGAAACATAATCCTCATTTCTCATTCTTCCTTCTATTTTTAATGAATCTACAAATAGGATTTTGTCTAAATCTTTATATAATGAAAGATCTTTAGGTGATAATGGGTAATTTTTACTTAATTCTATTAGAAAATTTTCATCTAAATTTTCACCATTTTCACAGGAAACTGTATATTTTTGTCTACATGGTTGTGCACATGTTCCTCTATTACCACTTCTTCCTCCAATGTATGATGATAAAAGACAATGCCCAGAATAGGAGTAACATAATGCTCCATGAACGAAAATTTCAGTTTCTATATTATTTTTATGTGCATATTCTGTTATTTCTTTAACTTCATCAATTCTTAACTCACGAGGTAGTACTATTCTTTTAATACCTTGAGATTTAGCCCAATCAACACCTTCAATATTATGTATATTTAATTGTGTTGATGCATGGATTGGAAAATTAGGGAGGATTTCATGAATTATTTTAATAAGTCCAATATCTTGAACTAAAACTGCATCTACTCCAATATTATATAAATCTATTAGATAATTAATTACTTCCTTAATTTCTGATTCTTTTATTAAAATATTAACAGTAACATAAACTTTTACATTATATAAATGTGCGAATTTAACTGCTTTTTCAATTTCATCTATATTAAAATTTTCAGCATACTTTCTTGCACCAAATTCTTTTCCACTTAAATAAATAGAACTTGCACCATTGTATACTGCAAGTTTTAAATGATTCATATTTCCAACAGGGGCGAGTAATTCTGGTAGTTTCATTTTTATCCTCTAAAATATTATATTCATTATTTTATAATTTTTAAATATTAAATTTTAATAATTGTAAAGAAATTAATTTATTAAAATATGTTCTGTTGATATTTTATTTTCTAAAGTTTATTTATTTTTAAATTAGAAATAAATTTTATATTAAAAATAAAGAGTTTCAACATAGTTGATTTTATTTAAAAAAATAAAATTACTAAAAAATAAGTTAAATTAAAAAAAATAATATTAAATTTAAATTTTTATCTAATTGAAAAATTATATTCTTCAATTTATTCAGGTAATTTAAAAGCAAATCTATATTCTTGGTTTACTATTTTAAAACCAATGAATTCACCGTTTAAAATATCTGCTATTTTTGTTAAATCTTCTGTAGTTATTGCTTTACCAATGTTTATAGAAGAAAATATGTTAATTACATTATCATCTGTAATAAGATAATTTAAAATATAATCTTTTTCTTTGTGGTATGGTTTAACAATTGCTAAGACTTTTTCTTCAGTTTCTTTATCTAAATCTACCATGGTTATTCACCTCTTTAATTCTATTATAATCTAAGACTTATTTATATTTATTGAATTATTTAAGACTAATTTTATTTAACTTAATTTTTTTAATTTTTTAGTTTAATAAATTATATTAATAATTTTTATCTTCTAATCTTCTACCATCAATAAAATTACCATTGTCTAATGGTGATTGAGATATTGATGAAATGGTTTCTTTAAGTGTTTCTCCTTCTGCTTCTTTGTTTATTGCTTGTATATATAAAGATATTATTTTTGAAACATATTTTTCACTTGAAAATCTACAATCAAGGGCAATGGTATCAAGTCCAATACTTTTAAGAGTATCTATTTCATCTATTAAACATAAACAGTTTTGATTGAAGAAGTGAGTGAAATTATTATAATCAAATCTAATTTTGATTTTAAGTTTTCTTTTTTTATCTTCTAAAGTTACATAATCTTTATTATTTTTTAATTTAAGTTCTTTATCTCCATTTAATTTAGTAAAATCATCTTTACTTGTCATTAATTCAAGATTTCCATGTACAAGTAATTCTAATGGTATATTTTTATCATTTCTTACAGTTAATGCTTTAATTTCATCTTTGGATAATTCATTAGATATTGTAAGTCCTGTAAATCCACTTTCATATAATGTTTCTACACTATAACTATTCCAAATATTTAGATTATGGTGTCCATAAACTGGACAATCAAATATATTACTTATTCCTGGTGAATCAGTCATAACTGAAATATTTATTCCTTTTTTCTTAAGACTATTAATTACATCATTTGACTTAGCAATATCTTTTTCTGATATAAATGATGATAAAACCCATACAAGCTCTACACCATTAGCTATTTCATATGCTTTACTGAGTTCCTTATTAATATTGTTGAAATAATCTTTAGAATCTTTAAAATTAAATGATGGATCGTAGTATACTCTTAATATTGGATGTTTACATACTTCTTTTAACAAATCAAGATTATCTACATAAACACTTAATCCAATATATTTTTCATAATTTGTATCAAAGTTAGATTCTGTAGCTTCAATAAATTTTCCACGTTCTTTATAATTTTTACCATATTTTTTAATTTCTTTCTTAATGGTTTTAACTTCTTTTTCATTTGGGATATAATAATCAAGCATTAATTCTGTTGCTTTGTTTAATATTTCTCTTCGAATTTCATTAAGTTTACCCATTGGAATAAATAAATCATCTTTAATTTCTTCAATATTAATATTTTCAATGTAAAATGGAGTATTTCCTGTTTTTGACATTTGTTTAATTATTTTTTCACTACTTATTGGTTTTTTGATTGCTTTTTCAAATTTTTCAGTAGATGTATAATTAAATTCAATATTATCCTCTTGAACTTTAAATTCTACATGAGCTTCTAATAAATTATCTTTATTAATTTTTAAATCTAATGATATTGGATAACTTGGTTTTACTTGTTCTTTAGTATATTTTTTAAGTTTATCATGTGCTTCTTTTGAATAACTTAGATAAACTTCACTTCCAACTCTTATGTCTCTTGTAGTATTAAGTTGGATTTCTTTATCAGTTTGTTTTATGATATTATCTATGTATATTCCTTTAATTTTATTATGATATTTAAATCCAATTCCATCACCATTTTGAAGTTTAATTGGATGTTGTTTTTTACTTGTATCAATAGTAATTAATTCTCCATCAATATCACTTATTACTCCAACATAAATTCCTTGATGATATGAACTTTCTCTTCCCATAACATCTCCTGGTGCATCATTTAAGATATAACCATTTGTATAATATCTATTAAATGCAAGATCAAGATCATATTTTAATTCATCAATAATTTCATTTTCAGGTTTCCCATTAATTATTATTGGTGATTTATCTCCTTCTTTTTCCATTTTTTCTCTTTTTTCTAGGATATCTAACATTGTTCTATAAGAATGTACAATAGTTCCTACATAATCTGCATTTTTAAGACGACCTTCAATTTTTAAAGAACAAACTCCTGCATCTGAAATACTTTTAAGATCATTATAGGTAGCAAGGTCATGGGTTGAGATTAAACATCCATTACTTATTGTATGGTTATTGTATCTTAATCTATATTTATTACGACAAGGTTGGGAACATGCTCCTCTATTTGCACTTCTTCCATTGTTAAAAGAAGAAATATAACATTTACCACTTAAACAATAACATAATGAACCATGACCAAATACTTCTAGGTCCATTTTTATTTTATCTTCTTTTAATCTTTTTGAAATTCTTGAAATTTCTTTTACACTCATTTCACGAGGTAATATTACACGTGACATACCTTGTTTTGATGCCCATTTTATACTTTCATAATCTCTAAGTGTCATTTGTGTTGAAGAATGAATTTCAAGATTTGGAATAAATTTATGTGCTAAGTTAACTACTCCTAAATCTTGTACAATTACAGCATCAACACCAATACGATATAAATAATGTAAATATTTTAATACTGAAATTATTTCAAAATTATTTATAAGAGTATTTACTGTAACATGTACGGTTGCACCATTTAAATGAGCATATTCTACTGCTTTTTCAAGTTCTTCTGAAGTAAAATTATGTGCAAAAGCTCTTGCCCCATAACGGTGTCCTGATAAATATACTGCATTTGCTCCAGTATTTATAGCTACTATAAATACTTCCATTGATCCTGCAGGTGCTAATAATTCTTTAAGTTTCATAATGTTTCTCCATTAAATATGATAAAAATAATTTATTAGAAATTATATAATATGTATAATAATTAAATATTGATTTTAATTTATTTTAAATTATGTACAATTAACCTTTTATTAAAAATTTTAATTAATTTTTAACATTTACTTATTTAAAAAATCGTGATTAAAATGTATATTGTTTTTGAAGGAATTGATGGCTCTGGTAAATCTACACAGTCTAAATTATTAAAAGATTATTTAATCTCAAAAGGTTATGATGTTGAACTTTTTGTAGAACCAACAGATAGTGATATAGGCAGATTAATAAGAAGATTATTACAAAATCCAGATGCAAGATCTGATTTAATGCAAAAAACTTTTGGATTACTTTTTGCTGCTGATAGGATGATTCTAATGAAAAAAATTAATGATTTAGAATGTAAAAATAAAGTTATAATTAGTGATAGATCTTTTTATTCAAGTCTAGTTTATCAAGAACCTTATGATTGGATTAAAGAAATTAATAGGTATGCTAAACAACCAGATTTAGTACTTTTATTAGACATGGATTTGAAAACAGCTGTTAGTAGAAGCAAAGAAACTGATGAATTTGAAAATGAAGAGTTTTTATCTTCTGTTAAAGAAAAATATTTAACACTTGCAAGGAATTCATCAAATTTCAAAATAATTAATGCTAATAATAATTTAGAAGAAGTTTCATCTGATATAAAAAGAGTTGTTGATTCTGTCTTTGATAAAAATTAATAATTTATATTAAAATTAAATATAAATTTTTAATTTATTTTATATTGTGTTTTTTATTATATACTTCTCTAGGGTTTTCTAATTCTTTAAGTCTTTTTTCAATTGATTTTTTAAAGAATTCTTGAACTTTTTCTAATTCTTCCATAGATCCAATTAATTTTGGACCATACTCTGTCTGTTTTAACTCAATATCAAATTTTTCATATGCTTCAGAAAGCATCTCTTCTCCAATACCATTTGGAATTCTCATTTCATAATCCATTTAATCACCCTATTAATCTTTTAATTCTTGGATTTTTATAATAAATATAATCTATTAATTTTTTTCCATATATTCTCTTACAGGTCTTAATAATTCAATCATATAATTACTTATTCCGTTTTTTAAGTCCATTGGGTGTAAGTTACCTTCACTATATACTTTAATAAGTTCTTCTTTAGTGAGTTCGAGATTTCCACCAAATTTTTCAGGTCTTTCAATTAATAATTTTTCTTGATATGGGTAGACGAAGTGTTCTGCAATTTCAATCATTGGATTATCTTTAACTTCTCCTTTAGGACAGTAACTTTTGTTTATTTTATTTTTAATATCTTTTTCACTATCATCTACTGCAATGAAATTTCCTTTACTTGAAGACATTTTAGCATCACCATCAAGACCATGTAATAATGGTGTGTGTATACATACTGGTGCTTCAAATCCAAGTTTTGGTAATTCTTCTCTTGCTAACATTTGTATTTTTCTTTGTTCAAGACCACCTAATGCAATATCTGTATTTAATGCTACCATATCTGCAGTCTGCATTAAAGGATAAATAGTACTTGCTACTTTAGGATTATCATCATCTCTACTTACCATATCCATACTTCTTCTAGCTCTTTTTAATGTAGTTAATGTAGCTAATTTATATACAATATTAGTATAATCTTCTTTTGTTTCAAATTCAGAACCTAATATAAATTCAGTATCTTCAGCTAAACCTAATGCTTGGAAACATTTTTTATTATATTCTGCAGTTTTTGAAATTTCTTCAAGACTTCCTTTTCCATTTAGGTATGCATGAAAATCTGCAAGTAATATTTTGATTTTGAAACCTAAAGACTGTAATTGTTTTAATTTCATTATAGTAATTGCATGTCCTAAATGGATTTTTCCAGAAGGTTCATATCCAGTATAAGCAATTGGATTTTCTTTATTTAATTTTTCTTTTAATTCTTCTTCTTCAATTACTTCAACAGTTCCTTCCTTAATTAATTTGATTTTTTCTTCAGTATTCATATAATCACGATTTTTTTTATTGTATATTTTAACTAATAATTATTGTTGATTTTGATTAGTTTACTAATGGATAAAATTCATTATTAATTTTAATAACATTTATTTCATCTCCAATATTGATATCTTTATATTTGTCTTTCATTTCAATATCATACTCTAAATATGTTTCTGGATTTAATATTTGGAGTGTTGAAGGAGATTTTGAAATAACCATTGTTTTTTGGAAATCTTCTTTTCTTTCAATAAGATTTACTTCTTCATAATGTGCCCATGATGCTGAAAAAGTTTTATCTGTTTTTAAATCATTAAATAAACTTTTATCTGCATTAATATCAATTACTTGTCCTGTTTTATCCTGATATTTTATAATATCTCCTAATTGGAATTTTGGAATTCTAATTGAAATCCAGATTCTATATAATTTTTTACCTGTAGACTTATCTTCTGATATTAATCTTGGAGATTCTTTGATTATTCCACCAAATTGATCTTTAAGTCTATTTATTACTTTTTTTCCTGATTTATAGGAGCCTATATAATAATCAGTTCCTTCTTTAAGTTTTGCTTTTTCTTGAAGAACTGCTAATTTATCTTTTTTATATTGTTTATTTAGAACAGTATTAACAATATTATCTGCAATTTCTTTTTCTTCAGGTTTGAGTTCTCTATCATCAGCTCTTAATTGTATTACTACTTCATAATATCCTGAAGCTATTTTAGAACAATTAGGACAAGTTGAATTTTTTATTTGAACTTCAGTATTATAATGTTCTCTAAGTTCTCTTCCTTTAAATTCACCTATTGCATCAATAGTACATTCTGCAATTGTTCCTCTCATCTGTCTAATTTCAAGATCTATGATTTCATTTTCAATCATTTCATCTACATGTATATTGTCTTCTAAAGTTCTGTAGATAACTTCTTCCTCAGGAATAGCTGCATCAATCCAATTTCCTCTAAAGTACTTAGCATTACAATGTTTACATATAGTAATATTAATATGTTGAGGAATTTCTAAAAATTTGTAATTTTTTAAAAAACAGTCAATACAAATGTCGCCAATCATTTCTTTATCAGAACTTCCACATTCTGGACAAAACATAACTACACTTCATATTTTTAATTAGTAAAAATTTAAAAACTCATATAAAATTAAATATAAAAAGTTTATTTTAATATATTATTTAAATAATATTAAATTTATTTTATATGATTTTTTTTTTGCTTTTTTGAAAATTTATTTAATAATTTAATTTTTTAAATTCTTAAAAAATTTTTATTTTAAATTTAATCTTTTCAATAAAGCTTTTTTATTTTATTTTATTAAATAAAATATTTATAATGGTTTAACTGGAGCTCTTGCACCACAAGCTAAACATTTAAGTAAAAATATTCTATCTTCTCTTATGATTTTAGTATCTGGTCTGTTACATTCAGGACAGATAACATATTTATCAACATAATCTTCAATTCTATCATTAATTACATAATGAGTAAATTTACCTTGTAATATTGCTCTTCCACCTTCAAGGTTTCCTGCAGTACCTAACTCTCTAAGTAAGAATTTTAATAAATGTTGTGGATCTCTGTTTAATCTTTCTGCAACATCTTTAAAATTTTTAATAAAAGTTCTATTTCCTTGAATGTCAGAATATGCTCTAGGTATTTTAAACCTTTTTGTTTCAAATACTTCTGGAGGTAATTGGTCAATTGCTCTGTTTAATAAATCTTCATAATCACTCATATTATCACTCCTTAATAAAATTTATTGTGAATAAATAATTATAATGATATTAAATTATAAAATTATAATAAATATATTTTTGTTTTTAATCCTTTATTAATGTACTTAATATATATTTTAAAATATTGTTTTAAGATTTTATTAAATTTTTATAAAATTAGTTTATATTTTTTCTTTTAATATTTTAATTTAAAAAGTAATGGTTGTATAAATTAGGAATAATTTATTCAACTAATTTGAAGTATCCATTACTTGGTTGGAAGATGATACCTTTTTGACTAAGTGATTTAATAATTCTCTTAGATTTATCTTCATCCATACTATATTTATCAGTTAAATTAGATATTAGAACATTTTCTGGTGCTTGATCACCATATTCTTCTTGTAAATTTCTAATTTCTTCTATAACTTTTTGTATTTTGTCTCTGTCTGATTGTGGTGTTCTTCCTTCAACCTTATCAATATCTATTTCACCAGTCTCTGGGTCTAGACCAACTTCTTTAAGACATGAAAGTTGTAATTTCACTGCTTCATGCGCATCATTTGCATCTACTGTGTCTTTAAGTTTAATTTTAGCACAAGCTTCTGAAAGCCTAATTGTAGCCTCAAGTTGTCTTGCAGTTATTGGTACAGGACCTTGTTCTTCAGCAGAACTATTTCTTGTTGATACATAAAACTCTTTTAATACTTCCATTGCTTCATCACTAAGCCTTGGGTGGCAATTTTTACGAGCATATGCAATATATTTTCTTAATAATTCTGGTTCAATTTCATAATTTATGTCTTTTGCTTGGTGAGTTTTTAATATATGTTGAGCAAGTTCTGTATCATTTTTAACATCTGGTTTATCCTCAATTACAAAGATTAAATCGAAACGAGAAAGAATTGGTGAAGGTAAATCAATTTGTTCTGCTAATGCTTTGTATCTATCAAATCTTCCAAATTTTGGGTTTGCTGCTGCAAGTACTGAACATCTTGAATTTAATGTAGCCATAATTCCTGCTTTTGCAATACTTACAGTTTGTTGTTCTAAAGCTTCGTGAAGTGCAGATCTATCTTCAGGTCTCATTTTATCCAATTCATCAACACAAACATTTCCTTGATCTCCAAGTACTAATGCACCTGCTTCAAGAGACCATCCTCCAAGTTCATCTCTAACTGCTGCTGCAGTTAAACCTGCTCCAGTAGTACCTTTACCACTAGTATAAATACTTCTTGGTGCAAGTCTTGATACGTATTTTAATATCTGAGATTTACCAATACCCGGGTCTCCAACAATTAAAATATGAATATCTCCTCTTAAACGAGTATTATCTTCAAATAATTTAGCTGTTCCACCAAATAATTGGAATGCAATAGCTTTTTTTACATCACGATAACCTCTAATTGAAGGAGCTGTTGATTTAATAATTTTTTCTTCAATATTTGGATCTTTAGAAAGTTCTATAATTTCATCCTCTTCTTCTTCACTTATTTTTAATTCTTCAAATTCTTGTTCTAATGGTTCTATCTGATTTACATAAATATAATTTCTGAATTGTCCAGTACGGTCTTCTCTAAATGTTTTTAAGGTTCCAGTAATTCTAACTTTATCACCAGGATTTAATTCATCTACAAGATCATCTTCAAGAATCATTAGCATTTGTTTAGGTTCTGTTCCTCCAGAAAGATTTTCTAATGGTTCTTGCATACGTGCTGTTTGTGTGTCAATATAATGGGATTCTTCTTGTAATAATCTAAATGAACGTCCACCACAATTAGGACACATAGATGGTTCTATAATATGATTAGATGATGTTTGTTCTACTTCATATTTCTTCATACAACCTCTACATTCAAAGACACCTGTTTCAATCCTTGGTCTAATTTCATCAGTTTTTCTTACAATACCATCAGCAGCTATAAAACTTCCAATATATTTACTTAATAATATTTTAAGAGGTATAACATTTGTAAGACTAGATATTCTAACATTTAACTCAGCATTCTGATTTAATGGATCAATATTTTTAATTGCTTTTTGAGCAGAATTTAAAATTTCTTCTGGTGATTCAATTAAATGATCTGCTAAATCAGGATCAAACATTTCTAAATCAGTGTAATCTATTGTAACTGATCTTTCCTCAGGATATGCTTCTAATGCATTAAATATTTCATCCTTATATTGTGTTGAGAAAAATTCCTCAAATTTTGTAATCGTTGTATTTATTTTTTCATTTGAATTCATTATATTAACATTGATTTTCTATATATAAAAAATTAGTTAATTACTAAATTTTTAATTGTTTTTTATAATTTAGTACTTGAATATTATTCATATTTTTATTAAATTTTTATAATTTTGTATAAATATTTTTTATTATTTCATTGATTTTATATAAAATTACTAATTTTTTTTATATGAATTTTAATTTTATAATCATCATTTTTTAGATTTTTTATAATTATTTTTTAATGGTATTCTTAGATTATATGTTTTTTCTTATTTTTAATGGGAATTATTTTTTTAAATTAGTTTTTTATTAATTTTTTAATTTATAATAATTTGAATTTTTAATAATTTTTTATATTTATAGAAAATTTTAAAAATAATTTAAAATATATAATAAATATACTTTTTATAATTTCAAACTATTATTAAATAATCTTAAAAAAAGGGATTTTTTATGAAAAAATCAAGATTAAATTTATTTAAGTCTACTTCCATGTTAGTATCAATACTTGGAGTAATCATGATTATTGCTACTATTGTGGTCGTGGCTTATATTGGTTTTAATATGGTTTCTTCTGGAATTACCACAGGTATTTCTTCTGGAAATCAATATGATGAATTATCTCAATTAAAATCAAATTACTCTGCTTTAGAATCACAATTTAATAATTCTCAAAGTTCTCTAGATAATACTAAATATGATGATATTAAGCTTGAGTTAACTAGATCTAGTGGGGATATTGATGATGTTGATAGTGCTTTAGCAGCAGGTAAGTCTTCGGAAGAAGTTAACAATAGAATTGCTATTGCTAAAAAAGAACTTAACTACACTAAAAAACTATTAGATGAATCTACTAATTCATCATAATATTATTTTTTTATTTTTTATTGTTTTTTTAATTGTTTTTGTATTTTATACTGTATTTATGTAAGCTTGTTTTTTTTAATTGTTTTTCTATTATTTATATGGGCCTTAAATTCAAATTCTATAATTTTATAATCTAAATTCCTATTTGAATTTTATAAATAATAATATAATTTTATATAGATTTTTTAATAGTTTCTTTAAGAATTAATGAGTTTTGATTTTATTTTTATAATAATATAAATAGTATTTTTTTTAAAATTAGAAGAATTTAAAAAGGTTAAAAAGTAAAAAAGTAGTATTTTAATTATTTTTAGGTTTTTTAAAACCTATTCCTACAATATACATTTCTCTACTTTTTTTACGTGATGATGGTGGTTTTGTTGTTTTTAAAATTTTAAATTTCTTTTTAAGTTTTTCAATTAAATGTTTATATTCTGGGCCTTGGAAAACTTTAATCACAATATTTCCATGTTCTTCTAAAATATTGTCTCCAATATCAATTACAACATTTATTAAATCAATACTTCTAAGATGGTCTATATCCCTAATTCCACTGAGTGAAGGGGATGCATCAGAAACAATTACTTTTGCTTTACCTCCAATTAGTTTCATTATTTTATTTTGAACTTCTTGGCTTGTGAAATCTCCTCTAATTCTATAATAATTTTCATTTGGAAGAGGTTTTATTCTATTTAAATCTACTCCAACAACAATTCCATCTTCTTGAACTTTTTCAAGTGCTATTTGTGACCATCCACCTGGAGCTGCACCTAAATCTACTACAGTGTCTCCTTTTTTTATAATTCTATATTTTTTATCTAATTGTTTTAATTTATAAGATGCTCTTGAACGATATTCATTAGCTTTTGCTCTTTTATAATATGGATCATTTTTTCTTTCCATTTCCCATCTACTACCCATATTTCATTACCTTCTTTTAATGTTTATTTTTCTACTGAATTTTTATGTATTTTATTTTTATTTAATAATTTAATTTCTAAATTATTATTTATTTTAAATTTTAATCTTGTTTTTTAAATATTTTTAATATAAATTTATTTTTTTCTATTTTATAAAAATTTAAAATTATTTAATACTTGAGAATTAAAATTAAAAAGTTTATTTTAAGAATTAAGATATTTTCAAAAAATCATTTTTAATTTAAAGTATTATATTTTATAAATTTAAATAAACATCTTTTAATAGATTCTATTTTTTCATATTTTTTTCTAAAAACATCGTTGATTTACAAGTTGGTTTTCCAACCTTTATTGCTTCAATATTCACATTTTTATCATTTATTTCCATTACCATTACTGAGGGATCTGAAAGTCTTGGGCTTGTTGGACTTCCAGGATTAACTAAAAGAACATCTTTTACAGTGTCAATTGCAGGAATATGGGAATGTCCACTAATAAGTATTTTTACACCTAGTTCTTCTGCTAAATAATATAATTGTTGTTTATCTCCTCTAGGATAAACTTCTCCATGAATTAAGCCTATTTTTATGTTTTCTTTTTCAATTATTTTATATTTTGGAAGATTTATATTATTGTTTCTATCCATATTTCCTTGTACTGCAATTGTTGGTGCTATTTTTTCTAATTCTTCTATAACCGATTTATCAGTTAAGTCACCAGCATGTAAAATTAAATCAACAGATTCAAATGCTTCATAAACTTTTTTAGGTAATTTATTATATCTGTCTGGTATATGTGTATCTGAAATTAAACCTATTTTCATATAATCACCATTATTAATATTATAGTTGATTTATTATTTTTATTTTTAATTTTTTATTTTTTTATCTAATAAATTATAAATTACCTTTTATTATATTTAATTTTATTAAAAATTAAATAAAAAATATTATATGTTTTTAATTACATAGTGAAAATTATATCTATTTTTATGAAGGAGATTAATAATGGGAAAAATTAAAAAGGAACATATTTTGGATATTTTAAATGGGTATGATAAAGATAATATTACTATTGCTACTTTAGGTAGTCATACTTCTTTACATATTTTGCGTGGAGCTCAATTAGAAGGTTTTAAAACTGCTATAGTATGTGAAAAAGGTCGTGAAGTTCCATATAAACGATTTGGTGTTGCTGATGAATTTATTATGGTTGATAAATTTAAAGATATCGTTAATGAAGATGTTCAACAGAAACTTCGTGATATGAATGCTATAGTAATACCACATGGATCTTTTGTTGCTTATGCTGGATTAAGTAATGTTGAGGATAAATTTAATGTACCTATGTTTGGTAATAGGGATATCTTAAGATGGGAAGCAGAACGTGATAAAGAAAGAAAAATGTTGGTAAATGGTGATATTAGAATTCCTAAAAAATTTGAAAGTCCTTCAGACATCGATTGTGAGGTAATGGTTAAATTCCCTGGAGCTAGAGGTGGTAGAGGTTACTTTATTTGTTCTAGTCCTGAAGAATTTAATAAAAAAATTGATGAAATGAAAAATCGTGGATGGATTAAAGACTCTGATGTTGCTGAAGCACATATTGAAGAATATGTTTGTGGTTGTAATTATTGTATACACTATTTTTACTCTGCATTAAATGATGAAGTTGAGTTAATGGGTATGGATAGTAGGTATGAATCTTGTATTGATGGTTTAGTAAGAATGCCTGCTAAAGATCAAATTGAAACTAATTTATCTCCGTCCTATGTTGTAACTGGTAATCACCCTGTTGTTATAAGAGAATCATTACTTACTCAAGCATTTGATTTAGGTGATAAATTAGTAAAAAGTGCTAAAGAATTAGTTAAACCTGGTTTAAATGGCCCATTTTGTTTACAAACTCTTGTAAATGATAATCTTGAATTAGTTGTTTTTGAAACTAGTGCTAGGATTGATGGAGGAACTAATACTTTCATGAATGGTTCTCCTTATTCTTATCTTAAATATGGTGAAGGTATGAGTATGGGTAGGAGAATTGCTCTTGAGATTAAAAATGCTATTGAAAAAGGAGAATTAGATAAAATAATTACATAATTAATCTAATTTAATTTAATGTCTTGATGACAATATAAAAAATAGAGTAAGATAATTTCAATTATCTTATTTAGTATTTTTTTTAGGATTTTTCTTGTTTATTTATTCTCTTAGTTTAATTTTTCCTATATTTTTTCTAAATATAATTAATACCTAGTTTTTTTTTAATTATTTTTTTTTTAAAAACAATTTATTAAGTATTAATTTTCTAATATTCTTTTTTAAAGTAATTTTTTATTTAATTTTAAGTTTTAGAATTAGTTTAATAAAATAAGTAAGTAAGTATTCTTTTTAGATTTAGTTTAATAAGAGCAGTAAATAACTATTTTTTTAGAATTAGTTTATTTTTAATAAAAAATTAGTAAATATTTTTAAAGTTAAAAAAATAAAAAAGATTTATTTTTTTCTAAATCTATTTTTTAGTTTATTGATTGCTGGTTCAATAGGTCTTTTTTTAACTTTAACATTTTTCTTTCCTTTTTTCTCATTTTCAGCCATTTCTAATGCTTTTTCTCTATTTGCTTTAAATAGAGTTCCAACAATTGCTATAAATCCACCCATAATAAAGCATATTACAATTACAAGTATATTCATAGTGTACATATCAAACATTGGTGTAGTATAAGGTCCAAGATATCCATATATAGTTGCAAGGCTTAAAAATATTCCTGAAATACCACCTACAATAAATCCTTGTTTGTAGTTCTTAGATTTATATCCAATATATAATGGGCCTGCTGCTGAGAATGGAACTATCCAATCTATATTATTATGATATCCTAAGATTGGTAAACATACAAATATTGCAGTTCCAATAAGGAATGCAATATAATCAAAGTCATGTAGTTCATCTAGATTCATTTAACCACCTTTCTGATTATTCCTCCAACTCCTCCAGCAATACCGCATGCAAGAGTGTATATGATTAATTGTTTGATTACAGGAATATAATAATCATTTCCTGAAACAGTAAATCCTCCAATTCCTCCTGCAATTGATTGCATAGGCATTCCTACAACGCTTACATATAGTATAAATATTATATCTATTATTATCACCCCAATGAATGCTGATTTACTAGCAGTAATGAATCCTTTAATTGGTTTTCTATTTAAAAATCCTAATAATAATCCAATTATTATTAATCCAGCATTCATATATGGGTTGAAAAATAATCCTAATATTAATATTAAGATTATCCCAAAAATAGTCATTAATTTCATATTAAAACCGTTGTAATTATACAATAAATTTTTAGTTCTTAATATTATAAAATATTTTCTTTTTGATTTTTAATTAATTTTATAAGCTTTTTAATATTTTAAATCTTTAAAATTAATTATTTTTATTAATTTATAATATTTTAAATTAAAGTGTAAAATTTATTATAAATTTATAGTTTCTATGAAATCTTTTATTTTTGCATTTGGGTTTTTAAGATCTTCATCTGTTAAACATAAATTAGCAATACTTTGTTTTCCTGCAACTTTTGATATTTTATCACAGGTTTTTTCTGCACCAGAACCTTTACATGTTGCAAAACATGCTATTTTTCTGAAATTATTTCTATTCCTTTCAGCATAAGTGATTACAGGACTTGCAGGACTTGATGCCCATACTGGACTACCTATTATTGTTATATCATAATTCATTGGGTCTTTTTCTGGAAGTATTATAGAAGAACCTTTTCCTATTATTGATTCTAATGCTCCTTTTACATATCCTCTTTTTCCTTGATGTGATTGATTATCTCTAATTTCTTCAATATCACATTCAATATTTTTAGCTATTTTTTCTGCAATTTCTTTTGTATGGCCATCTCTTGAATAATATACAATTAATGCTTTCATAATATCACTTTCTTATTTTTAAATAAAAATAATTGTACTTATTTTTTAATCATGTTTATTTATATTTAAATATTGTGGATATTGTTCATGTAATTTTTTAAATTTATTATTTTTTGATGCTATTAAGAATATGTTTATTGAAATTTTAATTTTTTAAATTTATTATTTTTTGATGCTATTAAGAATATGTTTATTGAAATTTTAATTTTTAAAATTTTTTATTTTTAATTTTAGATTTGATTATTTCCTAAATTCTATGAAATTAAAGATTTTTAGTTTATTTTTAATTTTAAGTTTTTATTATTAATTTATTTTTTTTATTTACTATTTTTAATAGTAATATTCTTCTTTTAATTTTGTTTTTATTTTTTCAAGGATTGCTTTATGCATTCTTTTTACATATTGTGCTTTATCATTATTATTTAAAACATCAAGATATCCTTGTGAAACTAAATTAAATGCAAATGGACTTGGAATTACAGTATTTATGGTTTTTATTTCCATTTCTTGATTTTCAATTGCTTTAATTACTTTAAGAGCATTTTCTACATCCATATATTCTTCAATAGATTCTCTTCTTGCTTCTTTAAGTATTGGAAAATTTTGATCCATTTCTTGAACATATTTAAGTAATATTTTACTTCTAACTTGTTGACGTCCAGTTGTTTTTGTATGGCCTTTATAATGTCTTAATGTCATAAGTGATCTTCCAGCACAATCTCTAAATCTATGGGATAAGATTTCTGTTTTATTAATTGATTGTATTAGAATATTTCTAAAATTTTCACTAGTTAATTTTTTAAATGATTCAAGAGCTCCGATTTTACCTTCATCTGCACTTAAATAAAATCCATTATCTGATATAGATATGGTAACATTGACATTATAGTTTCTTGATACGATATATGCAACTGCACGTGATAATGCATCATTTACTCTTCTTCCAAATAAAGAATGAAAAACAACGAATCGTCTATTTCCATATCCTTTATAATATTCAATTAATAATTTTTTATAAGAAGGAACAACTGCATATACATATTGTTCATTAAAGTATTCATAGATTGCATTTGCTGCAAAATCATCAACATAAAGGTATTCATTAATGTAATTAATAACATCTTCTTTACTTTTACTATATTGAAGTTTTGTTTCTATATTTGCTCTAAATCTTTGGATATCTAATGCTAAATCATAAGATAAAGGAAGTTGTTCTGAGAACCATCTTGGGATTGTTGGAGGTCCACTTGCTGGTGAAACATTAATGACCATTCCTCTTCCATAATTGAATCTAAATGTGGTTCCTCCTAATACAAAGGTGTCTCCTTTTTTAAGTTTTTCATAAAAATCTTCTTCAACTTTACCTACTACTTCACCATTACATTTAACTAAAACACCTGATCTATCTGGGATTGTACCAATATTTGTTGAATATAACATTCTAGCTAATTTTCCACGTTTTCCAAATGTATTTTTATCATAGTCAATCCAGATTTTTGGATATACATATCTTTCTTCAAGTTCAACATATTCTCCAGCAAGATAACTTAATACATCTTCATAATCATCTCTTTCAAGATTTCTAAAGCAATAACTTTTTTTTATTATATCAAAAGCATAATCTATATCCCATGGATTTTCAATAGCCATTCCATAGATATGTTGTGATAAAACATCTAAACTATTTTCAGGGATTTGTATTCTATCTATTTTACCTTCTTTTGCATCTTTTACAATTACACTACATTCTACAAGGTCATCTCTATCTGTTACTATAATACGTCCTTTAGATTTTTCATGTAATTTGTGACCACTTCTTCCAATCCTTTGAAGAGCACGAGATACAGATTTTGGAGAATTAATTAAAATAACTAAATCTATATACCCAATATCAATTCCTAATTCAAGTGATGTTGAAGATACAACTGCTCTTAAATTTCCTTTTTTTAAATTTTCTTCAGTTCTAAGACGTACTTCTTTTGAAAGTGAAGAGTGGTGTGCCATTAAATTATTACTATTATAATGGTTTGGATACATCTTTTTTAAATTGTAAACAAAACTTTCTGTACCACTACGTGTATTTGTGAATATTAATGTTGTTTCATGTTCTTGTATTAAATCGTCTACTAAATCATACATTGCAAGACGTGTATCTTCATTATCTGCAATTACTATATCATTTACAGGACACATTACTTCAAGATCTAATTCTTTTAAATAATTAACATCCACTATAATACAATTTCTTTCTACTCCATATTCATTACCTACAAGAAATCTTGCAACATTTTTCAGTGGAGATACTGTAGCTGAAAGACCAATTCTTGTAAAACCTCCAACAAGTGCCTGAAGTCGTTCTAATGATAAACTTAAATGTACTCCTCTTTTGTTTTCTGCAAGAGAATGTATTTCGTCTATAATAACATATTTTACATTTGCTAATTTAAGTCTAAACTTAGGTGCAACAAGGAGAATAGAAAGTGTTTCAGGGGTTGTTATTAATATGTGAGGTGGTTTTTTAAGCATTTTTTGTCTTTGATATTGTGTAGTGTCTCCAGTACGTACTGCTTTTCTTATTCCTAAATCTTTTCCTGCTATCTTTTCAATTTCTTTAAGAGGGATATCTAAATTCCTTTCAATATCATTATCTAATGCTTTAAGTGGGGATATATAAATACAATATACCTTATCTTCAAGTTCTCCTTTGTCTGCAAGTGTAGTAAGTTCGGATATAATTGATAAAAATGCAGTTAATGTTTTTCCTGAACCTGTTGGTGATGATATTAATATATTGTTTTGTTTATGTATTTCAGGAATAGCTTGTTTTTGAGCAGGTGTAAAATCATCAAAATTATCATCAAACCATTTTTTTACTGCAGGATGAAGAATTTTGTAAATTTCTTTTTTAGTATATGTTTTTGTCTGTTTTTTTATCATTTTATCGATATTCTTCTTTTCTTTTATTTAAATATTTTAATTAATAATTTATTTAATATTTTAAATCTAAATTGTTGATTTCTTAATTGTATTTTTATTTAAACAAATATTAACTTTATTTAAATTATTTAAATTATTTAAAATTAAATTTTCAATTTAAAGATTTTAAAAAAATTAAAATTTCAAATAAAAAAATGTTTTTTAGTAAAATAAATATTTTAATTTGTTTATATTATTTAAATTATTTTTTTATTTTAAGATTTTTTATAAATTTGGATTTTTAGAAAAATATTAATAAATTAAATAATAAATATTTTATTACTTTATTAAAGTTTTATTTTTATATAATATAATCTTAGAGGAAATATGATATTATGGGCAATTTAACTGTTGAAGAAGCAATTTTAAAACTTAAAGATAATGATGTTGAAGTAAGAAAAGAAGCAATTAAAAATTTATATGGGGTTAAAGATGAAGCAGTTATTGACCCATTAATTGATGCTACTACTGATGAAAATACTAATGTAAGATTTAAAGCAGCTCAAATTTTAGGAACTTTTGGAGATGTTGCTGTAAATAAGTTAATTGATAAATTTAATACTGCTACTGGTTCAGATAAACGTTATTTAATTTTTGCACTTAAAGAAACTCATAGTCCTAATACTATTGATGTTCTTGTAAGTGCAGTTAATGATGAAGATCCAAATGTACGTAAAACAGCTATTCGTGGTTTAGGTGCTCTTCAAGCAAGAGATAAAATGGATTACATTGCATCAGGTCTTAATGATGATGACTGGGGTGTAAGATTATATGCAATTTATGCATTAGGTGATCTTGCAACTCCTGAATCTATTGCTTTAATTAAACAAGCAAGACGTAAAGAAAAGGATAAAGACTTTAAAAAATCTTGTAATAAAACTATTAAAAAAGCTGAAAAAGTAATGAAAGAAGGAGGTAAACTTAAACCTGCTTCTAAAGCAAAACCTATGAAAGATATTAAAGTTTTAGAAAAAGAAGATATTGAAGCAGCTGCAAGAGAGTATGAAGTATATGTTAAAGAAAAAGCAACAAGTCAAGCACCTTATAAAAGGTTATGTATTCTTTATCGTAAAATGAATAAATATGATGATGAAGTACGTACCTTAAATGTAGCTATTGAAACATTATCAAAATTAAATCCAGGTAAAGAAGATTGGTTCCAAAAAAGATTAGATAAATTAACTAATTAAAGTTAATATTATCTATTTTTTAGCTATTTTTTCAATTTTATATAAATCATCACGTCTATTTTTAATTATTGGAATTTCATTTCTTACTTTATTTATTTTATCTAAATCAATATTAACTACTTTAAGTTCTTCATCATATCCACATTCTGCAATAACATCTCCCCATGGGCTTGCAACTATGGAATGACCAAATGACTTATAATTTGAATTTTTATTTAATGCAGGTGCGACACCTATTGTGTAAACTTGATTATCTAATGCTCTAGATCTAAATAATAATTCCCAATGAGCAGGTCCTGTTGTAAGATTAAATGCACCAGGATAAATTAATATTTTAGCACCATTAAGTGTTAATATTCTTCCAAGTTCTATAAACCTTATATCATAACATATGCCTATTCCTATTTTTACAAAAGGGGTATCTGCTATTGTAAAATCATCTCCAGCACTTAAGGTGTCAGATTCCATGAATCTAATTTTTCCTTTCACATCTATATCAAATAGGTGCATTTTTTTATGATTTGCAATGATTTTACCATTATTATCGAAAAAATAACTACTATTATATATTTTATTTTCCTTTTTTTCAGGAATACTTCCTGCAAGTATGTATATGTTTAAATCATTAGCAAGTTTTGATATTGTTTTAAGGGTAAAACTATCTTCTTTTGTTTCAGCATATTCTACAAACTTTTCATTTTCATATGGGCAATTAAACATTTCTGGAAGTATTGCAATATCTGCTTCTTTTTCATTTGCTGCTTTTATCATGTTTACTGCTTTTTTAATATTTGTTTCTTTATTATCAACTACATTCATTTGACATAATCCAATTTTAAGATTATTGTTCATTTTATCACTAATATTTTTTTATTGTTTTAATTTTTAAAATATTTTTTTATATAATTTAATATTAATATATTTGAATTAAATTTAGAGAAATCTTAAAAAGAAAGTTTTTTTAATTTATATAACTAAATATAATTAATAATTATATATTAATTTTAATTTTATTATTATAAAAAATAGTGATATTATGGTAAATACTGATAAATACGTTGTTAAATGTGATGATATTGATTATGCAATTTATACAGTTGGTGAATGGAAAAATGATTATAAAATAAATCTTATTGGTACTTCTGATGAAATTCCAGTCACAAAAGTTACACGTGAGCATGTTTTATTTAGTTTAGATCAAATTAGAAAATCTGTATTTAATATTAATGGAAAAGAAGTTAATGGTTTAGTTGCACTTGGTAGACAATTAAATCCAGAAATTCAAGAAATGCCTCTTGATGATATTATTGCTCTTGAAGAAAAAGAATATAAAAATATTACTGATGAAATTCTTGAATTACCTATGTTACCTGAAGATGAAGAAATAGATTTAGCAACTGAAGATTATTTAATTTATAAACTTGTAAAAGAAGAACATAGTATTACTGCTTCAAAACCTGCAAATAAATTTACTTTAGATCATCATATGAATGAAATTAAAAAATTACAAAAACGAAATAATATAACAAATTAGTTTTTTTAAATTTTATTTAAAAATATATTATTTCTTTTTGTTTTAAATTATTTTTATTTCCAAATTAAAATAAAAAAATTTTAAGTTCAATGTTTTAATAATTGTTTTTTTTAGTTTTATGGTTTTATGTTTTTTTAATGCTTGTTTTTTCTTTTTTTTAGTTTTATGGTTTTATGTTTTTTTAATGCTTGTTTTTTCTTTTTTTAGTTTTATTGTTTTCATTGTTTTTTAATGGTTTAATTATTTAAATTAATTTAAATATACTTAACATAGCTAAAATAGCTATTATAAATCCACTTAAACATATTAAAAGTTGAATTAGTCCGTGTTTTCTAATTTTTGAATTTGATGAATTTATCATATAAAATGGTAAAAATAATCCAAAGAATCCAATAAATCCTATTCCACTTAATGCATTTAAAAATAATAATGGAACCCATCCCCAACCAAAGATAATTGAAACTATGTATCCTATGAGAATTATTTTATCTTCATTATAATTTATTGGATTTGTGTATGTTTGTGTATTGTCAAATCCTTGAGTATATGTTTCTTTGTTAAAATCCTCTTCAAGAAGTGATTTGCCACAATAATTACAATATCTTGCCCAATCTTCATTAACAGTTCCACAATATTTACATTTTTTCATATTATCTTCCTATAATTATTTTATTTACTTATTATTTATTTAAATAAGTCTAATGTTACTTTTTTATCTTTTTTAAGTTCTTTTGGAGGTTCACATGCTACAAATTCAAAATTTTCTTCTTCAATCATCTCTTTAGCATCATTATCTATTTTTGGAGCTACTAATATTCCTCTTATTCTTTTCTTATTATTGTCTGTTTCAAATTCTTTATTTTCTGTGTTTTTTAAATCTTCAACATAACGTCTTATTTGCTTAACTGCACTTACTCCAATTTTACGTGATTTTAACTCTAAAACCATTAAATTTCCATTTTTATCTTTACCTAAAATATCAATAAATCCACTGTTTACACTGTACTCTCTTGAGCTAGGTTTAAATCCTTCTTCTATTATATGTGGGTTTTTCATAATCATGTCACCCATATCTTTTTCATAACCTGCTTGTTCTAATTCTTCATAATCTTCAAGAATAGCATAAGTTCCAGTTTCAATATTATTTATTTCTACTTCTAATCTTTCTCTTGGAGTTTTTCTATTACTTTCTAAAAATAACTTATTATTTTTAATATAAACTTTAGTTCTTGATTTTGGTGGTTGCCAATTTACTGGTTCTACTTTTTTATTTTGATGAATTAAAAAGGATCCATCAGGTTTAATTATTATTAAACGTTCACCATAATTAAGTTGACTAAGAGCACGTCCTTCATATTCTACTTTACAATATGTGTATAAGCTTATTGTTGCTCTTTTACGAAGTCCTTCTTCTATGAAATTATAACTTTCATTTATATTTGGTTTTTCAATATTTTTGTAATTCATTGTTTTATTCTTTTCTAAATTTTCTTTTATAAATTTAGTTATTAGTTTGATTTTCTTAAAATCTTATTTTTTTAATAATCTAAATAGTATTTATAGTTGAAATTTAAATTTAAGAAAGTTTTTTTTAAAAATTATAATGATTTCAACAAGGTCATTAATTTATTAATTTAGTATTTATTTAATTAGTTTTAATTTAATAAATTATTTAAGTAATTTAATTAAATATATGTTTATATATTAAGCTTTTAGAAATTTATTTTATTTTTTTTAGGATTTGTTAAAATCTTAAATTATAATATTTTCAATTTAAAAAAAATAAATTGATTTTATAAATTAATTTTTTATTAAAATATATTTTATTAGTTTCATTTTTACATGATTAATATTTAGAGGTTATTTATTTGTTTTCAGAGATTGACTTTACAAAACCAAAATATTTTACTTTAGATGAGTTTAAATTTTCTACTGGTGATATTTTAGAAAATGTTGATGTAGAATACATTACTGCAGGTACTCCTATATATAATGAAGATGGGGAAATAATTAATGGAGTATTATATTGTCATGGTTCTAGTGGAGATTATGGTTCATTAAGACGTATTAATGATATTTCTGGTAGTGGTGAAGTTTTTGATACTGATAAATTATTTTTTATTTCATTAAGTGCACTTGGTTCACCAAGGTCTCTTTCACCTTCAATGACTAATCTTAAAGGTGATTTTCCACATTATTCTATATTGGATATGGTTAATTTTCAAAGAGAATTTTTAAGAGAAAAATTTAATATTACTCATCTTAAGGGGATGATTGGAAATTCTATGGGTGGTTTTACAGTTCTTACATGGGCTGCATATTATCCTTTAGAGATGGATTTTGTAATTTCACTTGTAAGTAGTTATAAGGTAGCAGGACATAATTATGCTTTATCTCGTATTATGGATGATATTGTTAAATCTTGTCCAGATTATAATAATGGGGATTATGTTGAGTCTGAAGAATTAGATAGAACATTTAGACTTGCAAATGAAATAATGTTTAATTATGGTTTTTCAAGAGAATATTATCGTAATAAATCTAATTCTGAAATTGATTTAAGTATTAATGAAATGCTTAATGAAGATACTCTTGATGATATTAATGATTTAGTTTATAGAAATGATGCTTCTTTAAATTATGATATTGAAGATAAACTTAAAAATATTGTTGCAAAAGTATTAATCATTGCTATTAATCAAGATCAATATTTTCCACCTAAATTAGATGCTATTCCTATGTCTCATATGATTAAAAATTCAGAACTCTTAATATTTGATTCAATTAATGGACATATTGGTTCACGTGAACTTATAAAAATAGAATCTGATTTAAAAAGATTTTTAAATGAATTTATTTAAGGTGTATATTATGATGAATGTTGAAATTACAGATTATGGTTCAAAAGATAAAGATGATAATTTTATTGTTTATACTGTTAGTAATCTTGATGATGGTGCTTTAAATTATTTGGATAATCATATTAATGATAAACATGAAATTATTAATAATGATCTTATAATTACTATGAATTTCACTGATAAATATTATCCATTTGCTTCTGATCTTGCACTTTTTAAATTTGATGATTTTAAAGCTCGTGAAGAAATAGAAATGACTTGTTATCTTTCTGGTGTTTTAGAAGATATGCTTTATTAGGTTTTTTTTTAATATTTAAATAAATTATAAAATTAATTTTATATGATAAAAAATAGTAGTTTATATTTTAATTTAATATAATCTAATTTATTTAAATATATTTTAGATAAAAATATAATTTTTTATTTAGTCTTTTAAAAAAATGTTAAATGAAAGAGTTAAAATTTATTTAGATGCTTTTAACATTCTTTCAACAGATTGTTTAGATTTTTTAACTAATTCCTCAGGAACTTTAATTTGAGGTTCTTCATTAAGAAGACAATCTCTTACTTTTTCAAGAGTATGTAATTTCATAGTTTTACATATAGCATCATCAAGTAATGGATAACATTTTTTATCTGGAATTTCAAGTTCTATTCTAGATATTATGTCTCTTTCTGTTCCTAAAATAAATTCGTCTTTATCTGATTCTTTAATATATTTTAACATATCTCCAGTACTTAACACTAAATCTGCAGCTTCTTGTACATCAATATTAGATTCTGGATGAACAAGAACTTCTGCATTAGGATGTTCTTCTTTTTTAAAAGCTACATCTCCAGGATTGAACATTTTATGTACATAACAATGTCCATCTCCAGGTATTGGGATTATTTCTTTATCTGTAAATTTTTGTGTGTAATTTGCAAGATTTGTATCTGGTCCAAATAAAACTACATCTTCATCTAATGCATTAACAACTTTTGTTGCATTACCACTTGTAACTAATATATCACTTTCTGCTTTTGCTTCTGCTGTACTGTTTACATATAGAGCAACTGCAGCTTCAGGGTATTGTTTTTTGGCTTTTCTAATTTGTTCTGCAGATAACATATTTGCCATTGGACAATCTGCTCTTGCATCAGGGATTAATATTTTTTTATCAGGATTTAATATGTATGCTGTTTCTGCCATGAAATCTACACCACAGAAAACAACTATGTCTTTATCTTTGATTTGTGTTGCTTTCATACATAATCCTAATGAATCTCCTAAATAATCAGCGATTTCTTGAATTTCTTTCCTTTGGTAATTATGTGCAAGTATAATTGCATTTTTTTCTTCTTTTAAGTCTATAATTTCTTTTTGTAATTCATTTAACATTTTTAATCACCTAACCCTTAGATGTAATTATATTATTTTAATTATATTATTTAATTTTTAAGTTTTAGTAATTAATTATCATAATTCATATTTTATTAATCTTATTTACTCTTTTTATTTAAGTATTACTTTATTTGTATTTGTATTCTGTGATTTATTCATATCATTAATAATTTTTCTAATTTTATTTGCAATTATTAATCTATACCTCTCAATATTTTCATAGTCACTTACTCCAATAACTAAAACTATATTTGTACCCATTTCATTTATTTCTTTTACATTAACTTTCATTACTGAATCTTTAACTGTAAAATCAAAATTTTTACAAGTTTCAATAGCTTTTTTTTCAAATTCTTCAATATCTATATTAGGACTAAGAAGAATAGGTAATGTTAAAAGAGTTGTAAGTTCATTAGTATTATTTGCATAAGGGGTATTACCTAATTGGGAGTTTGGTATTGTTATAATCACATTATCTGCTGTTTTTATAGTGGTTGTCCTAAATCCAACTTGTATAACTTCACCTTTGAAATTATTTACTGTAATAGTTTCTCCTACTTTTACAGTTTTATCTATTAATAGAAACATTCCACTCATAATGTTTGATATTGCATCTTTAGCAGCAAAACCTATTATAATACCTACAATTCCTATACTTACAAGAATACCTTGAATATTTATTCCAAATATTTCTAAAATAAGTAAAGCTGCAACAATATATATTGTATATTGTAGTAAATCACGGATAAGGTATGGTCCTGTCATATCTATATCTGTATTTTTTTTAAGATGTTTCATTGAAAAAGTTATTAATCTAAGAAGTATTGTTGCAAGAACAATTATAATAATTATAAAAAATACTTTTTCATAGTTATTTACAGGATGTGTTAATATTTTAATAAAATTAATCATTAATTCCAATCCTTTTTTATTAATTATTTAAATATGCTTTTGATATCATATTTAAATTTTTTATAATTAGTTTTTATGATATTAAAATCTGTATTTTAAATTAAACTTTTATTTTTAAAAATATTTTTAATTATTATTTTTAATATTTTTACTTAAAATATTTATAAATAGCTATTTTTTAACTTATTTTTATATTTAATATTAATTAATTTCACATTTTGAAAAAATTTTTAATATAATTTATATTATAATATAAATTTTAACTTTATTTTTTAAAATTTAATTAATTTGAATTTCATTTTTGTTTTTTATTATGACTTGCATAAAATCTTTAGCAACTGTTGTATTTTTAAATATTTCTTTTGTTTCTTTTTTAAATGGTTTAATATTTGTATAACGGTTACTAAAATGGGTAATTATTAATTTGTTAACATTAGCATTTTTTGCTATCTCTGCAGCTTCTTTAGTAGTTGAATGTCCGTTTTCAATTGCTTTATCTTTGTCTTCTTCTAAAAAAGTTGCTTCATGTATTAAAAGAGAACTATCTTTTGCAAGATTAACCATATTATCACAAGGTCTACTGTCTCCAGAATAAGTAATTTTTATGCCTTTGCGTGGTTTTCCAAGAACCATTTCTGGTTTTATTGTTTTACCATTTACTTCAACTTCTTCTCCATTATGAAGCTTTCCAAAATCAGGACCTACTTCTACTCCAAGGCTTATGGCTTTTTCTCTTAAAAATCTTGGTTTTTTCTTTTCTTCAACAGAATATGAATAATTTAATAAGTTATGTTTTGTTTTTTCTGTTTTTATTATGTATTCATCATTTTCAATAAGAGTTCCACTTTCTTTTATTTCTACTACATTTACTTCAAAGTTAACTAAGTTAAATCCATTATTAAAGAAGCAATTCTTGATTTTTAAGATTCCTTTAGGACCATAAATTGTTAATGGTTCTTCTCTTCCTCTAAATGCCATTGATTGTATAAGTCCAGGTAATCCAAGTATATGATCTCCATGAAGATGGCTTATAAATATTTTTGTAATTTTCATTGGTGATATGTTTGTAAAATTGAGTTGCCTCTGTGTACCTTCTCCACAATCAAATAAAAAAACCTCACCAAAAGCTTTTAGGGCAATAGATGCATGATTTCTATTTTTTGATGGTATTGCAGATGCAGTTCCTAAAAAAGTAATTTCCATTTTTATCACAATATAATTTCTTATAAATTAAGTATTTAATAGAAATTTTTTATTTCTAATTTTTTTTTTAATAATTGTATTTTATTAGAATTATAATTTCTATTAAGTATAATTTAGTTTTATTTTTAAAATTAAGATATATTTATTATAAAATATATTTTCTTAGATATGCAAATTATCGTTAAGAAAAATAAATTCTTGTAATATATTATTATTTAATGTCTGTTGAAACCCTATTTTTTATAAAAATTTAAATTTAGTTAATACTTGAAAATCAATTTTAAGAAAGTTTATTTATAAAAATTTTGAGGATTTCAACAAAGTCATTATTTAATTAAAATAGTGTTTTTTAAGAAAATAATTAAAAATTGATATTCTTATTTTTTATCTTTAATTTATTTCTTATAAAAGTTATAGTTTACTTATATTATTTAATTTATTTTTAATCTTATAGTAAATTTATTTATATAAATAATTATATATTATATTTAGTTTTTATTTGATTATTAAAATTCTTAAAAAAGTTTTTTAATAGTATTATTTAATTATGTAGTTGTGTTTATATGGATAAGATAATTAATTATATTCTAGATGAAGATAAAGGTTTTGGAGATATAAGTTCTGAATCAGTTATTCCTAAAGATTTAAAGGTCACTGGGTTTATTGTATCTAAAGATGTTGGAATCGCTGCTGGTATGGATATTGTAGAAGATATCTTTAAATCATATGGTATACGCGTTGCTAAAAAAGTAGAAGATGGACAAGAAATAGAAAAAGGAGATATTCTTTTTAATTTCTCTGGTGATGCAAGAACAATTCTCCTATTAGAACGAACAGTTTTAAATATTTCTATGAGAATGTCTGGTGTTGCAACAAGTACTAATGAAATTACTAAAATCGTACATAATGTAAATCCAAACATTATTATTGCAGGAACACGTAAAACTTCACCAGCATTTTCTCATTTTGATAAAGCTGCAATAAAAATTGGTGGTGGAGATCCACATCGTTATGCTTTAGATGATATGGTTTTAATTAAAGATAATCATATTGCAATTGCAGGTTCTCCTCTTGAAGCATTAAAATCTGCTAAGAATAATGTAAGTTTCTCTAAAAAAATAGAAATTGAAGTTGGAACTATTGAAGATGCTATTGAGGTTGCTAAAAATGGTGCAGATATAGTAATGCTTGATAATTTTGATCCAGATAAAGTTAAAGAATGTATTAAAAGATTAAAAGAACTTAATCTTAGAAATAATGTTCTAATTGAAGTTTCTGGTGGAATCACAAAAGATAATATATTAAATTATGCTCCTTTAAATATTGATATTATTTCACTTGGTTACTTAACTCATTCCGCAAGAAGTCTTGATTTTAGTTTAAAAATTAATCAGGTGTAAATATTGGATTCTTGGATATATCTTGTTATTGCAGGAATTTTTGAAATGTTATGGGTAGTTGAATTAAAACTTTCAAATGGTTTTAATAAAATTATACACTTAATACTTGTTGTTATATTTATGGTTTTAAGTTTAGTATTTCTATCTATGTCATTTAATAATATTCCTATGGGTACAGCTTATGCTTGTTGGACTGCAATTGGTGCAGTAAGTATATGTATTGTAGGTATGATCTTTTTTAATGAACCTTATGATTTATTTAGAATCCTATTTTTGGTGCTTATAATTATTGGTATTGTTGGTTTGAAGTTAACTTCTAATGCTTAATATTTTTTATTTTAAATATTAGATAAATTAAAATTATATGATTAGTTAAATTTTTAACTATTTTTTCTATTTTTTATAAAAATTTAATATTAAAAAATAAGTTTAAGAATTTTTATTCTAAAATTATTGACTTTAATAAAATATTTTATTATAATTAATTTTAAATCATTGATTTTGTTTATTTTATGGAAACTATTTTTTTGATTTTTAGTTCATTATTAAAATATTGATTTTACATATAATTATTTTGATATTTTAATATAAAACTATTAAAATTATAGTATATCTTGTTAAATAAACTATATATTTATATATGATTTTAAACAAAATTATTAGTGTAGTATTGCTATAGTAATTCTTTTTTCAGATTTTATTAAGATTCCTTATTATAATGAATATTCCTTTTGTTTAAAAGTCTTATTAAATAGAATTATTATATTGCAATTATCTTTGTTTTAAAAATTTATGGAGACTAAAAACATGGTAGATATCGAAGATGAAAATTTAGTTGAAGGCGAAGAAATAAATGATAATGAAATAGCAGAAAATACTGAAGAAACTACTGTTGAAGATGATTCTTTACCTTTTGCTAAAGCAGAAGTTGTTCGTTTAATGAAAGAAAACCTTGATGATGATAAAATGATCAGGGAAAGAGTAAAAGTAGAAATGAACAAATTTTTAGGTGATGTTCTTAAAAATGTTTGTAAACAATTAAACGATTACCCATATACTACTATTGAATATGAAATGTTAAAAGAATCCATTTATCCTTATACTAATATTACAAGGATTAATCAAGAGAAAAAAAGAATTTTATTACATTTAGAAGCTATTAAAGCTGATTGTGATGCATTATCCATGGATGTTAAAAAAACACTTAAATTAAAAGACACTGAAGAAGAAGAAAGCTTCACTCTTTTTGATGATGAAGATGAATCAATAGAAGAATAAATTTCTTCTATATTTTTATTTTCATTGGTTTTAGTTATTTGTTTTTTGTGTTTTTATTTTCATTGGTTTTAGTTATTTGTTTTTTGTGTTTTTATTCTATTAATTTATATTTTATCTGTTTTTATTGATTTTTATTTTTGTATTTAATTATCTGTATTACTTTTTTTATTTTCTTCTTTTTTGATTTCTTCTCTTTCTTCATTTAAATCTTCTTGATCAAGAATTGTAAATCCTGTTTTTAAAGTTTTAAGTTCTTCTTCAGTTAATGGAACACTTTTTGCTTTTAAATCTACAATTTTACTTTGACCATAAGGATCTTCTATAATTAATGTTGCTTCATTTTCTCCTTTAAGAATGCTTTCAAGGAAGTTTTTTGTTGCTATAATATTTTTTATAGATTTTTCATCTTCATCATATAATGCACGTGCTCTATGGGTTGCATTAATAAATCTTTCAATTACTCCCTCTACATTAGATACATATCCTTGTGATTTTGGTCCTGGTTCAACTTTAATTCCTGCTTCTGGAATTGATACAGTTGAAGTTTGTGATCTAACTACTCTTGAATTTAAATTATTTTTATTTATAGTTAATGTGTGTTTTGCTGGGTCGTTTTTTTCAACTGACATCACATCACTATGTTTAAATCCACAATGTGGGCATGTAATGGATGTTTCTATAACTTCTCCAAAATATGGGATATTTGTTGTATCCATTTTAGAAATAGCTCCATTTTTTACTCCACATACAGGACAATCAATTTTCATATCCATAGTATCACCTCATTTTATTAAATTAATATTTTTTATTATTTTTATCTAGTTACTATATTTAAATATATTATTTTACATATATTTAATAATAATAAAATTAATAAATCTAAGTGAATATATAAATCTTGATATTAAATGGAATTTATTTATTTTTTAATTTAATTTTAATAATCATAATTTATCGTATGAAAATGTTTTTTTTAGGAGTGATAATTTGTATTCTGTAGCTTCAGTTAAAGAGATTCAAGAGCTAAATCCATTTGTAGTAGTTGGTGCTGGTGGAGGTGGAGAAAAATTCTCTAATCTTGAAGGTGTTGAAACTGTAGGATTTATTGATGATGCTGAATTTAAACAAGGAACTGAATTTTTAAATCATACTGTAAGAGCATCATTAGATGAAGTATTAGAAAAAGATGGTTCTGCAAATAGTATTGCAATTATGTTGCCTATTGGGGCTGAAGGTTCAGCATTAAAATATGCAGTACAAGCTATTGATAAAGGATTAAATGTTGTCTGTTCTTTTAGATCATTATCTGTTCAAGATAATCTTTCATTAGCTAAATTTGCTAATGAAAAAGGAGTTGTAATTAAAGAAATCAACTCTAGATTAGATGTTGTTAAAAAAATATTTGGTGTAGCACCTGAAAAATGTACTGAGGTATTACCTAAGATTTCATATAAACCAAATGCAAAAATAGTTTATATTGGTGGAACATCACAAGAATGTGGTAAAAGAACTACTACTAGGCTTTTAGGTAAAGAAGCTAGAAGTAGGGGTATGAATGTAGGAATTATATCAACTGATGAAATGGGTCTTGAACCACCTACTGACTTTAATTTTAGGGCAGGAAGTTTATCTGTTATGGATGTGCCTTCTGCAGTATTAGGTGCAATTAGATATATGGATCAAAAACAACATCCTGAGATAATATTTATTGAAAGTCAATCTAGTTTAACTGAAGATGGAAATCCACACCCAAGAGGATTATCTGCATCTATTTTAGTTGGTGCACATCCTGATGCAGTCATTGTTGGTCATAGACCTAACCACCCATATCGTGAGCCTAGGGGTATTGAATATGAAGTTAAAGCTATTGAAGCTGTTGAACCTACTAAAGTGGTTGGTCTTTCAATTAACCTTAGAAATGCTGGAGATTTAACTGTTGAAGACTTCGAAGAAAAATATGGTTTACCTGCAGTTGATATGCGTAATGGTGGAGCTCCTAAATTATTAGATGTTATTTTAGATTATTTAAAGGAGAATGAAAAATGAGTTTTATGGATGACTTAAGAAGGAGTTTAGGTTTTGAAGAGAACCAAAACAATCGTTCAAATCAAAATACAAGGTCATCTTCTTATAATAATCATGCAGATTTATCTCGTGGTGGATCAAATCAATTTTATAATTCATCAGGATATGATTCTACTTATAACTCTTATGAAGATGATTTTTCTATTACTCCAGAGCAAGATGTATATGATATCATATTAAGTAAACCACTTGATACTGATGATATGGATTATGTCTTTGATCAAGTAGTTGAAGAAAATAATACTGTTATTGTAGATTTATCTAAATTAGCAAAAGCTCAAAATGGAGATTTTAGAACAGCTGGTCAAATGCTTAGTTCTCTTAGAAAAGATTATGGTGCTGAAGCTATTCTTTTAGAAAGGAATAAAAATAGAATCATGATTTTAATTACTCCAAAAAGAGTTAATGTTATTAAAAAATAGTTTTTTATTTTTAATTTTTTATTTGATTTTTTATAATCAAATTAAATTTCTTATTTGTTTTCTTATTTTTTAAGTTCTTGTTTTTTGGATTTTTTATTTTTTTAAGTAAGTTTCTTGGTTTTGTTTGGAATTTTATATTTTTTTAAGTAGGCTTGTTTTTGTTGAATTTTACTAATTTTTAGAATAAGATTTCTTAAATTTATTTTTCAAGTATTTGATTTTTAAAATATAAAAAAATAATATAATAAAAGTTTAAATATTAAAAAATTTTTCAGCATTTTTATATGAAACTTTTTTTATACATTTTTTAGAGTATCCTAATTTTTTAAGTGTTCTAACAGTTTTAGGTACTGATAATGGATCTGAAGGTTTATTACTAATATCACTGTTTAATAAAAATTTATCAAAACCATAATTATCTAATATATAAACTGCTTCAGAAACATCCATTTTTTGAGGTTGTACTGTAAGACCTAATGTGAAATCTTCATCAATTACATCATCTACAACTTTAGGATTAATATGGTCTATTACAACAAGTTTTGGATTAATTGTGTCTAATACAATTTTTTTAATTTCTTTTAAAACGGATTTCTTATTTTTTCTAGGTGTATGTATAATTGCTTTTGTTTTTGTTTCATCAGCTATTTCTAATTGTCTTTTAAATACTTCTTTTTCTTTTTTTGTTAAATCTTCAAGACCTATTTCACCAATTGCTACAATATCTTTATTTTCAATATATTTGTATAAATTTTCATAGATTAAATCTGGTTTAATATTAACATTTGCAGGATGTATTCCAAGTGCAACTTTTAAATCAAGTCCATATTCTGCAGCACGTTTTGTATCATAATTTAAAATTCTTTCTAAATGATTTAATAGAACAGTTTCATTCATTAAATCATATGGATAGAAACTACATGTAATTGCAGTATCAATTCCTGCAGTATACATTTTTTCAAAATCTTCACTACTTCTTGAATCACAATGTGTATGTGTGTCTATCATATTATTACTTCCATTTTAACAAACAGTATAATTTTATATTTTAATTCTTATTTAATGTTTATGTTTTTATTTATATTACTATTTTTTATTCGGATTTCTTTTAAATTATTTGTATTTTGTATAATTTTTTTATATTCTTAATATATTTAATTTCTATTAATTTTATATTTATCTAATTATTCGATTATTTTCTTATTATTTTTATTTTTAAGAATTATTTGTTAATATACATCGGTTTTAACTATTTATGTATCTTAAAAAGATTTATATAGTAGTTTAATCAATTATTTAATTAGTTAAAAGATTTTTAAATTTAAAGTATTATTTATTTTTAATATAATGATTATAAAATTAATTTTTTTTATATTGAAATTATATAATTTTTATTTTTATTAATCTTTTATTAGGGTATTTTTTCTATTGTATTTTTTTAGATGTTTGGGGATTAAATTTTTTCATATTATTGTTTAAAAGGTGTCAATATGAATAAATTAATTGAAAAAAATAATTTAGAAAGAAATTACTTAATTAAATTTGATAGTATCTTTGATGAATTGTCTTTTTTAACAAATTCTAATGATCGTTTATATATTTTAAAATATCTTTTAATGTATGAATGTGGAAACTTCTCTGAAATGCATAAGAACTTAAAATTAACATATCCAACATTGAGCAATAATATTAATCGTTTAAAAGAATTAGGTTTTGTAATTAAAAAAGATTCAAAATTTTATTTAACTAATAGTGGAAAAATAAAAACACAATTAATTTTTAATCTTAATAATTCTATTAAAGTTATAGATTCATATAAATTATTATGGTCTAATCATACTGTTGAAGATTTCCCAGAAGAACTTTTATTAAACATTAGTCTTTTAAGAAATTCTAAAATTATAACTTCATCTAGAACTAATATTTATGGTTTAGATAATATGATTATAGAAAATATGAAGAAAGGTAAATTTATTTATCTTATGATTTCTGAGGTAAATTTTAAGTATGCTGATTTAATTTCATATTCTTTAAATAAGAATATTCCTGTTTATTTGATTCTTCCTCGAAATATTTATAATAAATTTCTTTCATTAATAGATGAAGAAATATTAAAACTTGCTTTTTATAATAAAAAATTACATCTATTGGCATCAAATGAATTATTTAAATTTAATTTATTTTTAAATGACTTTGTTTTTTGTATTAATCTTTTTTATGATAATGGTTTAATAGATAAAAATAAATTACTTATTTCATATGATATTGATTCATTAACTTGGGGAAAATCTCTTTTTGATATTTGTTATAATAGTGGAGGTACAAAATACGGTTCATTTATTAAGTCTTAATTTGTTTTTTAATAATGAAAATTGTATTTAAGAAAAAATCAGTAGATTTTATAATGTCTAATTATTTATTAATAAAAAAGGGATATTATGTCAAATAAAGAAGAATTATTATTAAATAAAACAATTTCTTTAACAAGATCTAAACTTAAATCTTATGTATTTTTAAATTTAATTAATCAAAATAAAAATTTTTCTGAACTGAAATTATTAGGACAAACATCATCTATATCAAATACTATTCATTACTTTGAAGATAATAATATTATTGAACTTAAAAACAATGAAAATTATGGTCTTGCATCTGAAGGACAAATTATTGCTATTAATTTTTTAAATTTTTTAGATGCTTGGCCTACAAAAGGGATTTCTGAATTTTTAAATAAACATATAATTAATGATATTCCTAGTCACTTAATTGATGAATTATATTTACTTCATAATGGAAAATTATTAACTTATGATTTTAATTCACCATATGAGTCTTTTAATGTATATACTGATTTGCTTAGTAAAACTCATAGTTTAAACATTGTTTTATCTATATGTTCAAGTGAACATATTAATATTTTATATGATTTAGTAAAAGATGATTCTAATTTTATTTTAAATATTATAGTTACAGAATCTATTTTATATGAATTGTATATAAATCATATAGATAATTTTAATAATTTACTTAGTTTATCAAATGTTAATTTTTATAAATCAAATGAAGAATTAAATATTTTTTTAAACTCAGGAAGTAATTTTATAAGTATTCAATTATTTGATTTAAATAATGAGTATGATACAATGTTTATGTTTTATGATACTTCTAAATCTGGAACTCATTGGGGTAAAGAATTATTTAATTATTTTTTAAATAATTCAAAATATCTTAATATTAAATCCTCTAATGATTTAAAAGAATATTTTATTAAAAAATGAGTCTGTTTAAATCTTTGTTTTTTATAAATAATTTAAACAGTATTAATATTTAAAAATTAAATTTAAGAAACTTATTCTAAAAATTAGGTGATTTTAACAAAGCTTAAAATAGTTTTTTAACTTTTAAATAAGAAATATATAAAAATAGTATTATATCTTGAAATTTATTCTATTTATGGTTTTAGAATATTATTAAGTTTAAATTTAAAATTTTTAGATTAATAGTTTAACTATAACTATTAATCTTTATATTAGAATAAATTAATATTTTATTCATTAAAATAATTATTAATATATTCATTTAATTTATTAATATTGATTCTTTCTTGTTCTTCTGTATCTCTATTTCTTACAGTAACAGAGTTATCTTCAATACTATCAAAATCTACAGTAATTGCAAGAGGGATACCAATTTCATCTGCTTTTGCATATCTTTTACCAATAGATCCAGATATATTGTAATCTACAGAATAACCTTCTTCTCTAAGAGAATTTGTAATTTTTTGACTAATTTCTGGCATTTCTTTTTTGTTTTGAAGTGGGAATACACTTATTTGTATTGGTGCAATTTCTTTTTTAAATTTGAAATATTCTTTTTCTCCTTCATCAACAAAAGAATGTAATAATACGCAATATAATATACGATCAATACCAAAGGAAGGTTCAATTACATGAGGAATTATTTTTTCTCCTTTAAGCTCTTCTTCAATATCTTCAAATTTAATATGTTCTGGTAATAACTCTAAATCAGTATCTAATTTAATTATATATTTTCCTTCATTCTCAATTTTTGTTTTAAGTTCTTGAACTTCTTCTGAACTTAAATTATCAAGATATGCTTTTACTTTAGGACTGTATTGTTTAAATGAAGGTCCAAATTTAGCCATATTTGGTCTGATAATTGTTTTTTTAACTATTTTTGCTTCATCATATGGTATATAAACGTTTAATTCTTCATTACTTTCTTTAGAATGTGCAGTTAAATCATAATTTCCTCTATCTGCAATACCTATAATTTCAACCCATCCATATTTATCAGTTTTACATTCAACATCCCAACAGTCAAGAGCATAATGTGCCATTTCTCCAGGTAAATGTTGTCTAAATCTTAATACATCTTCTGGGATTCCAAGTTCTTCTAAGAATTTTCTTGCAAGATATAATTGATAAATAAGCATTTCACTAGATACAATACCTTTATCAAGTGCTTCTTTAGCTGTTACAATTATTTCTTCAGTTTCATTCATTTGAACTTCTTGTGAACATAATCTAAATTTAACATTTTCAATAGTATGGAATTTTGGGTGTTTTTTGTTATTTGGATTTAAAAATATTTCTGCTTCTGCTTGTGTAAATTCACGAAGTCTAATAACTCCTTGTCTTGGTGAAATTTCATTTCTGTATGCTTTTCCAAGTTGAACTACTCCAAATGGTAATTTTCCTCTAAAATATCTTAACATTCTTTTAAATAATATGAAAATACCTTGTGCAGTTTCTGGTCTCATATATCCAACTTTATTTCCTTTTGCACCTATTTGGGTTTTGAACATTAAATTATAATCCCAAATTTTAGAAAGTTTTCCACCACATTCACTACATCTAATATTATTATCTTCAATAATTTTATCTAATTCTTCGTTTTCTAAACTTTCAACATCTTTATTAATATTTTCTTCAATAATGTGGTCTGCTCTATATACTTCACCACATTCTGTACATTTACACATTGGGTCTGTAAAATTATCAACATGTCCAGATGCTTTAAGAACTTCTTTTGGCATTACAGTTGGTGCTTCAATTTCTGAGAAACCTTCTTGTACAACATATTGTTTTCTCCATTTTTGCATTATGTTGTTTTTTAATGTAGCTCCAAGAGGTCCATAATCTGTAAATCCAGAAACTCCTGAGTAAATTTCAAAAGAAGGCCATAAAAAACCTCTTTTTCTACTAATATTAGTCATTTTATCATGATTCATTTAATAACACCAAAATAATTTTTTTATTTAAATTTATTATAATAGTTAAACTTTGTTTTAAATTTTATTTTATTTATTCTAACAAAGTATAAATTTATAAATATTATTTTTATAATTAATTTTTATTAATTCTATAGTTTTTAAATTTTTAATTGAAATATTTTTTTAAAATAATAATTTAATTTGGAAAAAATAAGTTTAATTTAATGAATTTTTAAGATAAGCTTTTTATCTATTTAATTCATAATCATATTTAATACGACTTGTTTCAGGACTTTTTTGTCCCATATATTTACTATTTCTGTCAGGATGCCCATATGGCTTTTCTGCAGGATTTGTCATAGTTTCAAAAACAAGTTGGCATACTCTTTGTCCAGGATATAATGCTACAGGCATTGCTCCTATATTTGAAATTTCAAGAGTAATTTTACCTTCAAATCCAGGATCTATATAACCAGCAGTTACATGCATTGTAACTCCTAATCTCCCCATAGAAGAACGGCCTTCTACACGTGCAACTAAATCATTTGGAACTTTAACATATTCATAGGTTGTTGCAAGTGCAAATTCTCCTGGATGTATTATAAATGCATTATTATTCTCAACAATTATTGATTCCATATATGATGCAAGGTCTTCATCATCCTTTGGGTCAATATATGGTTTTCTAATGACTTTAAATACTTTAAATTCATCACCTAATCTCATATCTACTGATGAAGGTTGTATTTGTTCTTCATCTTTTAATGGATCAATAATGATTTTCTTATTTTTTATATATTCTTTAAGATCCTGATCACTTAATATTGCCATATTTTATCCTCAATTTCTTCTTTTAATTAATATTTAATTATTATTCTTTACCATGTAAAACTTGATTAATATGTCTTAAGATACCTATAAATGTATGTGCTTCTCGACCTGTGATAAATGCACGATTTATAATATTTTTAAAAGTTTTTAATCCATTTTTCTTTTTATGTTCTGGGATATTTAATGTATCTATAATTTCTTCCATATCTTTTAGTAAATATTTCTTTTCAGTGTAAGTACTTTCTGTTAATCCTTCTTTAGGGAAAGTATTTCTATTTTTAAATATTTCATAAAATATTATTGCTGCTGCATGAGTTATATTCATTATTGGATAACTTGGATCAGTAGGAATAGATACAATCATATCACACTTGTCTATTTCATTATTAGTTAGTCCGTCCCCTTCTCTTCCAAATAATATTGCACTAGTATTATTTGTATTTATTTTTTTACCTAATTCTTCAGGTCTGATAGGTATTCTTGAAAGATTATAACTTCCACCAGGTGCACCAGTAGTTCCTATAACAAAATCGATTTGTTTGGATTCTAAGAAAGTATCTAAATCTGGATAAATTTCTGCTGTTTCTACAATACTTTTTGCGTGCATTGCTTGATAATATGCATCATCTTTTAATTTACATGGATTTATTAATACAAGATTTTTTAAACCGAAGTTTGCCATAGTTCTTGCAAGAAATCCTACATTTCCAGAAGTTTCACATTCTACAAAAACAATATATAAATTATTTCTAATTTCTTTTGCAGCATCTGAAAAATTATTTTCATTATTAACGATTCCACGAGTCTTGGATTTTGAAATAGCTTTAGTTTTAGATTTGGATTCTGTATCTTTTTTTTCAGTTTTTTCAATTAAAGGTGTGTTTTCTATAATAATTTCTTCTGTTGCAGTATCTCCGATATTAACACCTTCTATTAAATTTCATCAGCATAAGCTTCTTTTAATAATTCTATAAGATTTATTGCTTTAATGTTTAATCCTTCTTCATTTAATGCATCTTGTATATTTCTTTGGCAGAAGGGACAAATACTAATAAGATTTTCTGCTCCAGTATCTTTAATCATATTTACTTTATCTTTTGCTAAATTCATTGCTATTTCTGGTTTTGCACTTTTTACTCCTCCACCAGCACCACAACATTGGGAAGGATATTTCATTTCTCTAAATTCAATTCCAGGTATTTTTTCTAAAATTTCACGTGGTTCCTCTGTTATTCCTTGTCCTCTTGCAAGATGACATGGGTCATGCCAAGTTACAATTTTGTTTACTTCTTTCATTTTTGAATAATCTAATTTATCAATAAGGAATTCACTAATATCTTGTACATTAAGTGTTGAACCATATTTTGGATGGTCATTTTTAAGTGTAGCACCACAACCTGCACATATTGTTATTATAACATCATAATCTTTAAAAACTTCATTGTTTTTATCTACAAGTCCTTGTATTAGATCAGTTTGACCAGTTCTAATAAGTGGTGAACCACAGCATACTTGTCCTTCAGGTACATCAACTTCGATTCCATTAGCTTTAAATACATCCATTAATGCATAACCCACTTTCTGTAATCTATAATCAACCATACATCCAGTAAATAATGCATATTTTGCTTTTTTATTGGATTTATGTGTTTTGTTATAATTTTCAATAAATCCTCCTTCTTCAGGATAAGATACAGATCTTGTTGTTTCTTTAACTGATTTATGTATTCCTTTATGTGCATCTAAAGGTCCAAGATTATTATTTACTATTAATGCTCTAAGTTTTTCTATTGCATCCCCATAATTATTAATATTTTTAGGACAAACTTCTTCACATTTTCTACAGCTTGTACAATCATAAATTCCTTCAGATAATATTTCATTTAAACGATTATTGTCATTTCTTGGATCAAATTGAAATTTAGATAAATATCTCATAAAGTAAGGTCCTGCATATTCATCACCAAATTGTTTAACTACGGGGCAACTTGTAAGACAAGAATAACAATCAATACATGTTCTAACTTTTTTTGTTTCTTCAAGTTCTTCAGGACTTAAATTGAGATTAAGTTTTTTACTTTCTTTAGAATTTAATTCTAATTTTAATTTGGAAGTTTTATTTTCATAAGGTGTTCTATCAACTATTAAATCTTTAATTATTGGTAAATTTAATGGTTCAATAATATCTCCATCTTTTATTTCTCTTTTACAAGCAAGTGCTCCATTTCCATTAACTTTAACACCACAAGAACCACATTGTCCCGCTCTACAAGAGCTTCTGAAACTAATATCTGCATCATATTTATCATTAATAAAGTTTAATGCATCTAAAACTTTCATTTTATTTGTTTCTTCAATTTCATAACTTTCAAAATAAGGTTCTTTGTCTTTTTCTGGGTTGAACCTTAACACTTTAATTGTAATCATGATGTATTCAAATCCTTTAATTTTTTTCTTAAAGTCTATTAAAAAGTAATTATTAATATTCTAATTTTATATTTTATATATAAAATAATTATTTATTATACCTAATTTTAACAAGATTTTCTCTTTATTAAAATTTTTATTATTTCGATATTTTTTATGAAAAATATTATAATAATTATATATATTTCCTTAGACTAAAATATAAATTAATAAAGTATATTTTTATCTAAAATTTGTATTTATAAATATTTTCTTAGAATTTTTTTATTTTTATTAAAATTAGCTTTGATTTGTAAAAATTCTTTATTTTTTAGAATTTTTTTTATTAAATTTAATTTTGATTCATGATAAAATTCTTTATTTATCTAATTTACAAATTTAAAAGTATAATTAATTTATTATTATTTTTAATAACTTTTTATAAATATTGAGGTAAGTTTATGGGTTATGAACAATTAGTTAATGGTAAAAAAGGAGATAAATTATTTTTACTAGGTAATGAAGCAGCAGTAAGAGGAGCTATTGAAGCAGGTTTATCTGTTGCAGCAACTTATCCTGGAACTCCTTCTTCTGAAATTGGAAATATTTTATCTGTTGTTGCTAAAGATGCAGGTATTTATTTTGAGTTTTCAACTAATGAAAAAGTAGCTATGGAAGTAGCAGCTACTTCAGCTGTTTCTGGTCTTAGATCTTTTACATTTATGAAACATGTTGGTTTAAATGTAGCAGCAGATTCATTTGTTACAACTGGTTATTCTGGTGTTCATGGTGGAATGGTTATATTAGTAGCAGATGATCCATCAGTGTTTTCATCACAAAATGAACAAGATACAAGAAATTATGCTCGTCTTGCAAATATTCCTGTACTTGAACCATCTAATCCACAAGAAGTAAAAGATATGATGGTTTATGGTTTTAATCTTTCTGAAAAACTTGAAATTCCAGTTATTGTAAGAACTACTACTCGTGTTTCTCATATGAGGGGAATTGTTGAACTTGGAGATATTAGAAAACATAATGGTAAAGAAAGTGAAAATCATTGGAATCTTGGTCACTTTAATAAAAATCCTGAAGCATATGTTCCAGTACCTGCAAATTCTGCAGGAATGCATGAAAGACTAGTTAATAAAATAGATGATTTCTCTAAAAAAGCAGCAGATTCTGAATTTAATCAAGTAATTACTATTAGTGAAAATGCTAAAATTGGAGTAATTTCATCAAGTAGTGCATTTAATTATGTATATGATGTTGTAAATGAAGATAATATAGAAGCTAATTTCTTAAAATTAGGACTTTCTTATCCAGCTCCAAATGATTTAATTTTAGATTTTGTTAAAGATTTAGATCAAATATTTGTTGTTGAAGAAGTTGATCCTATTATTGAAAGAGATGTTTTAGTTGTAATTGGTTCAAATGGTCTTTCAATACCAGTTCATGGTAAATTTGATGGAACTTTCCCTAAATTTAAAGAATTTAATTGTGATATCATAAGAAAAGGTATGTCAAATGCTTTAGATTATGAAACTGAGAAAAGATGTTTTGCAAAAACTGAAGATCTTAAACAAATCATGGAAAATTTACCTGGAAGAGCACCTACATTATGTCCTGGTTGTTCACATAGGGCTACTTATTATGCTGTAAAACAAGCATTAAAAGAATCTAAAATATCTCAAGATGATGTTATTTTTGCATCTGATATTGGTTGTTATACTTTAGGTATTAATGCACCATATAGGGAAGCAGATTATCTTTTAAGTATGGGTTCAAGTATTGGTGATGGTTGTGGATTTAGTGTATCTACTGATCAGATGGTTATGAGTTTCATTGGAGATTCTACTTTTTTCCATAGTGGTGTGGCTCCTCTTATTAATGGTGCACATAATAAACATAAGTTCATTGTAACTGTACTTGATAATCGTATCACTGCAATGACTGGAGGTCAACCTAATCCTGGAATGCCTGTAGATGGTATGGGTGATGAAGCACCTGAAATTTCTATACGTGAACTTGCAAAAGCTTCAAAAGCAAGTTTTGTTAGGGTAGTAAATCCTTTAAATTTAAAACAAACAGTGGATACATATAAAAAAGCATTTGAAAATGATGGTGTTTCTGTAATTATTGCAAAATCTCCATGTACTTTAATTAAAGGATTCCATAAAAAACCACCAGTTTATGTAAATTATGATAAATGTACTAATTGTGATACTTGTATTAATGAATTAGCATGTCCTGCAATTAGTAAAATTGATGGTAAAATTGTAGTTAATCAATCTATGTGTACTGGTTGTTCTATTTGTATGCAAATCTGTCAATATGGTGGTTTTGAACAAACACAAGAGTGAGGTATTATCATGAGTGAAAATAATTATTCAATTTATATTTGTGGTGTTGGAGGTCAAGGAATTATTAAGACTTCTACTATTATTGGTGAAGCAGTAATGAATGAAGGTTATAATGTAGTTATGAGTGAAATTCATGGAATGTCTCAAAGAGGAGGTTCTGTTTCTACAGAACTTAAAATAGGTGATTTTAAAAGTTCTATATTAGAAAATCATACTGCAGACATGATTCTTGGATTTGAACCTTCTGAGGTTATTAGAGGATTACATAAAGCAAATAAAGACACTTATTTAGTATTTAATACTACTCCTGTTGTTCCTGCACAACTTGCAAGTTCAAAACAATCTTATCCTAATGTTGATTCAATGATAAATGCTTTGAAACAGAATTTTAATAATGTTCATCCTGTTGATGGAAATAATTATGCTAAAGAAGCTGGAAGTATTTTATCTTTAAATATGGCGTTACTTGGTTCAGCAGTTGCAGTTAAATCTTTCCCTATTTCAAAAGATTTAGTTATTGATGCAATGAAAAACAACCTTAAAGAAAAATACCATAAAATGAATATTAAAGCTTTTGAATTAGGATATAATGCAGTTAAACAGTAAATATTAGTTTTAAATTAATATTTATTTTTTATTTTTTCTATTTTTATTAGGTTTTTAGGTTTTTTTTCTATTTTTTTATAGGTTTTTTTATAAATTCTTTTGTTTTTATTCTTTTAATTTATTATTCATCGAATTTTTCTGTTTTTCATTTTATATGGAATAATTTGAAATTAAACTATATTTTATTTTTAATTTTAAAATAACTTGATTTAAGAGCTTAAATTTTTAAATATTCTGATTTTTTTCGTGTTTTTATTTTTAATATTTTAAATTTTATTTTAAAAAAATTTTAATATTAATTATTATAAAGTTAATATTAGGTGAGGAAATGTCATATAAAATTAAAAATGCTATTATTAAAAGAAACAATAATGGAATTAATGAATTCAATTTATTTGATTCTAATAATGAATTTAAAGATAAAGATGTATTAGTTGCTATTGATAGTGATGATTTAATTACTATACAATTAATAATAAATGCAATTATTAATAATGATTTTAAAAAATGGAATGAAATTGAAGTAGATGAGTCTGAATCACTTAAGACTTTATTTGTAAAATTAGGTTATACTAGAGAAGAATTACTTGAATTATTAAAAGAAATATAGCTTATTTATATATATTTCACTTGAAATTAAATAGATAATTTTATATGTAATATTTAATTAATCTTAAATTGAATTTAGTTTCATTTAAAAGAAGAAGTGTTTTTATGCAGTTCTTAAAATTAAATGGATAATTTTATATGTAATATTCAATTAATTTTTAATTGAATTTATTTTCTTTAAAACAAAAAAATATTAAGGTGGTTCAATATGCCTGAATTTAAATTAACTAATTTGTCTAGTTCAGCAGATTGTGAGATTCAAATGGCTATTGATTATGATGATGATGGTGAAGTAGAGAATCAAGAATTTTATACTGGTTCAGATTGGACAGATAATCCTGCAGAGTTAAGGGAGAATACTACATTTATCTGTGATGAAGAAGAACAAGAAGAGTGGAATTATTTCTTTAATGGTTTTATGCATTTATTAGAAAGTGGAGAATTAGTTGAAGAGTTAAAAAATCTTAAAGAAATTAATGATTCTTATGAATTTGATGATGAAGATATTAAAGTTGAATTAGTTGATGATGATTAACTTATTTCATCATCTTTAAATTAATTTAATATATAATTTAATTTTTTTATAATTGTAATAATTTTTATGTTTTGTTTTAAATTTTGTATTTTTTTATAATTTTTTTTAAAAATTAGTTTTTTTTAAGTGTTTTATGGTTTATATCTTTTAGAATTAGTTTTTTATTTGCTTTGTGGTTTTCTTTAGAAAATTAGTTTCTTATTTTAAAAGTAGTTTATAATTAAATTTTTTATTAAATATAAGGTTTATAATTATTTAAAAATTTTGAGAAAATATTAAAAACTTTATAAGTTTTCAATATCTTCTTCATCGAATAAATGTGCATTTTTGCTTTCTAAAAGTTTTTTAGCTTTTTCATAATCTTCTACTTTTATTACAACTACTGCTTCATCAGTTTTATTATTTGCAAATGCATATATGTATTCGAGATTGATTTTTTCTGTTTCTAATGTTTCAAGAAGTTCATTTAGTCCATTTGGTTTATCTGGAATTCCAATAACTATAACTTCTGTTTCTCTTACAATAAAACCTTCTTTTTCAAGAAGTTCTTTAGATTTTTTATTATCTGTTACAATTAATCTTAAAATTCCAAATTTTGATCCATCTGCTACAGATAATGCACGTATGTTAATCCCTTTTGAAGAAATAGAATTAATTGCTTTTTTAATTCTTCCTTCAGTATTTTCAATAAATATTGAAATTTGTTTTACTACCATAGTATCACCTATTCAAAATTTCTTTCATCAATTACACGAATAGCTTTACCTTCACTTCTTGGAAGTGATCCTGGTTCAACTAATGTAACATTTACTCTAAGTCCAATTTCTTTTCCAATACTTTTAGCTATTTTAGCTTCGAGTTTATCTAAATCTTTCATCTCATCTGAAAATAGTTCGGGAGTAATTTCAACTTTAACTTCAACTTCATCTAAAGTTCCAGGTCTTGTAATGTGTATTTGGTAATTAGGGCTAGAGTTACTTACTTTAAGTAATCCTCTTTCAATTTGTGATGGGAAAACCATTACTCCTCTAATTTTGAACATATCATCAGTTCTTCCTGTAATACGAGTCATTTTAACTGTTGTTCTTCCACAGGAACATTTTCCATGTACAAGTGAAGTTACATCTTTAGTTCTAAATCTTAAAATTGGCATTCCAGTTTTTGTAAGACATGTTAAAACAAGTTCACCTTTTTCATTGTCTCCTAAAACTTCTAATGTTTTTGGATTAATAATTTCTGGATAAAAATGATCTTCTTGTATATGCATACCTGTTTGTTCTTCACATTCATTTGCTACTCCAGGCCCCATAACCTCAGTAAGACCATAGATGTTTAATGCTTTAATTCCTAATTTTTCTTCAATTCTATGTCTTAATTCTTCAGTCCACATTTCTGCACCGAAAATTCCAGATTTAAGGTTAATATCTTCAGGACCATATCCTTCTTCTTCAAGTGCTTCACCAAGATACATTGCATATGATGGAGTACAAGTTAAAATATCACTTTTAAAATCTCTCATAATTTCAAGTTGTCTTTTTGTGTTTCCTGATGACATAGGTATAACAGTTGCACCGAATTTTTTAGCACCATGGTCAATACCAAATCCTCCAGTAAATAATCCATATCCATAACAATTCTGGATTTTATCTTTTCTTAATCCTCCAGCCATTCCAATAGCTCTTGCAGTTATTTCTGCCCATATGTCAATGTCTTTTTCAGTATAACATGTTACTGTTGCAGTACCTGTAGTACCTGATGAAGCATGAATTTCAACAATATCTTCAGGTTCTGCTGCAACCATATCAAATGGATATGCTGCTCTTAAATCATCTTTAGTTGTAAATGGTATTTTTTGAATATCTTCTAAACTTTGAATATCTTCTGGTTTAAGTCCTATTTCATCAAATCTTTTATGATAAAAAGGTACTTCATGATATGCTCTTTGAACGGTTTTTTTTAATCTTTTAAGTTGTAACTCTTTCCTTTCTTCAAGATTCATACATTCCATTTTTTCATTCCATATCATTATATCACTTGGTTGTACTTTTTATAGTAATAAAAATGAAAATTATTTTTTCAATAATTTATATTATAGTAATATATATTTTAAATTACTATTTAAATTTTAATTTATTTGATTATTGAATAATTTTTATATTTTATATGGTTTATTAATAATTTTTATAAATATTTTAATTTAAATCTAAAAATTTATATATTTTATAATTGTTATTTAATAATGTAGAAAATTTTTTAATGAATTTTTATATGAGATATTTTAAAAAAATATTTTTTGTCTTGTTTAAATTTTTATGATAATTTTCATATACCTATATTTTATGAATCAACTAAAATTATTAACTTTGAGAAAATGTTTTTTAAAATGGTATAATTTTTGAGATTAATTTAAAGTGGGATTCTTGTTCTATTTTTTATTCATTTGTTTATCTGGAAGTTAATAAATTATTTTAGTTTTTATTATTTTTTTGATTAAATTTAGAGGTTTAAAATGAATTATTTAATATTAAGTATTGTTTTCATAGTCTACTTATTTATGGTTGTATTTGTAGGTTATGTTGCATATAAAAGAACTGATTCCTCTGAAGATTATTTGATTGCAGGTAGAGATACTCATCCTTATGTTATGGCATTAAGTTATGGTGCAACATTTATTTCTACAGCTGCAATTGTTGGTTTTGGGGGTATTGCAGGTCAATATGGTATGAGTATTTTATGGCTTGCTCTTTTGAATTTAGTAGTTGGTATATTTATAGCATTTGTGTTTTTAGGTAAAAGAACACGTAGAATTGGTGCTAACTTGAAATCAGTTACGTTTCCAGATTTTCTATCTCTTAGATATAATAGTAAGTTTTTAAAAATATTTGCAGGACTTATTATATTTTTAGGTATGACTTTATATTCTTCTGTTGTACTTATTGGAGCAGCAAGATTTATGGAAACATCACTTTCAATTAATTTCCAATTAGCATTACTTATTTTATCTATAATTATTGCAATGTATGTATTTTATGGTGGTATTAAAGGTGTTATGTATACTGATGCTTTACAAGGTACTATCATGTTTTGTGGAATGATCTTTTTATTATTCTTCACATTTTGGCAATTAGGTGGAATAAGTCATGCAAATATGGCATTAACAAACATGGCTCCACTATATCCTAAAGAAGCACTTGCTCAAGGTGGTACTGGTTGGACTAGTTTCCCTAAATTTGGAAGTCCTTTCTGGTGGTATTTAGTATCTACATTAATTATGGGTGTAGGTATTGGTACTATTGCTCAACCTCAATTAATTGTACGTTTTATGACTGTTAAATCTGACAAAGAATTAAATAGATCTGTTTTAATTGGTGGAATATTTATTGCTGTAATGCCTGTTACTGCATATGTTGTAGGTTCATTATCTAATGTATATTTCTATCAAAAATTAGGTAAAACGGCAGTTCAAGTTGTGGGGGGAAATATTGATAAGATTATACCTACATTCATTAATATGGCACTTCCAGAATGGTTTGTTTATATATTTTTATTAACATTACTTGCAGCAGCAATGAGTACTTTATCTGCATTATATCATACTCAAGGAACTGCACTTGGTAGTGATGTAGTAGGTTCATTAAAAAAATTGAATAATGATTCTTTAATTAGCACTACTAAGATTGGTATTCTTATTGCTGTAATTATCTCATTATTACTTGGTTATATATTACCATCAAGTATTATTGCATTAGGTACTTCTTTATTTATGGGTATTTGTGCAGCTGCATTTTTACCATTATATATTGCATCTATATATTGGAAAGGCACTACTAAAGCAGGAGCTATTGCAGGAGTTGTCTCTGGTTTGTGTACTAGTTTATTCTGTTTATTATTTGTATATAAAAAAACAGCAGCAACTTTAGGTATTTGTAAATTCATAACTGGTCAACCATTTTTAATACAAGCAATGCCTTGGCCTTCTATTGATCCATTAATATTTGGAGTACCAATATCTGCAATATTTTTAATTATTGTAAGTTTAATGACTAAACCATTAGATGAAGAATTAATTAATAAATCTTTTAAAGGAATTGATTAGGTGATAATATGATGGTTTTAGGTATTGAAGATCCAATGATTTGGGGATGTTATGTCCTTATATTAATATTTCTAATTATTTGTGTTGTATATGGTATAATAAACTGGAACAAAGGAGATGAATAATTAAATTTTTTTATTTTTTTATTTTTTATTATTTTTTGACTATTTTTAAAGCTTATATTGTTTAAAAATTTTTTAAAAAGATTTTTTATTTTTTAGTTATTTTTGTTTTTTGTTTTAATTGTTTTTTGTTGTTTTTGTATTTTTTCTGTTGTTTTTAGTAAGTTTTTATTACTTTTTTTTAAAATATTGTATTTTTTGATTTTTTTTAAAATTTATTTATACTTTAAAATACATAATAATTATTAATATATTTCTTAAAATATTGGAGGAAGCATCATGAGAATAGTTAAAGATTTAATTGGTAAAGAAGTATTAGATGCAGATGTTAATAATATGGGTGTTGTTGATGATGTAGAAATTGACAAAGAAACTAGTACTGTTTTATCACTTGTAATTAAAAAGAAAGGTATTTCTAATGCAATTAGAGCTTCTAAAAGTGAAGATATTATTCCATTTGATTTAGTTAAAACAGTTGGGGATAAAATTATTCTCAAAGATACATATGATATATAAAATTATTATTTAGGTTATTTATATGGCTTCAAAAGATTATTTAATTAAAATTTTAAAAGAAAATAAAGTTTTTGAAAAAGGACATTTTGTTTTAGCTTCTGGTAAAGAAAGCGATTATTATGTTAATATGAAAAAAGCTATTACTAATCCAGAAATTCTTAAAACAATTGCAGAATTAATTAGTGAAAAAATTGAAGGCGAAAATATTGATAAAATTGCGGGGCCTGCTTTAGGTGCAGTTCCTATTGCTGTTGCATCTTCTTTAAATACTAAAATTCCTCTTTTGATGATTAGGAAAGAGAAAAAAGGTTATGGAACTTCAAAACAAATTGAAGGTGAATTAAATACTGGAGATAATGTTATTGTAGTTGAAGATGTAACTACTACTGGTGGTTCTCTTCTTAAAGCAATTAAAGTTATTAAAGATAATGGTGGTATTGTAAAAAGAGCATTTGTTGTTGTAGATAGAGAAGAAGGAGCAATTGATGCTTTTGAAAATGAAGGTATTAAATTAGAACCGTTAATTTCTGTTAGTGAATTTTTTAAAGATTAACTAATTCTAATTTATTCTATTTTTGATTATTTTTTAATTCTATTGAAAAGAGTTTTACTTAAAAATTTAATTTTTATAGTGGAATTAAATAGTATCTTAAATTTAGAGAATTTCAACAAACTTAATATTTTAGTATTGTTTTTTTTATTTTTTAAGTAGATTCTTCTCTTTTATTTTAGTATTGTTTTTTTTATTTTTTAAGTAAAATCTTTTTTTTGAACTTATAATTAAGATTTTTATCTATATTTTTTTTAAATTGAAATTATTAATTTAATTTTTTAGTTAAAAATAATTTTTTTGTATTTTTTAAATTAAATTATTAATTTTACATATTTTATTTAAACATAATTTATATGATTATAACTTATATTTTGAATTTTAACTAATATAAAATATTATAAGAAAATAAATTAATTTTACTTATTTATTTATTATTTTCTTGTATGTTTTACAATATGAGCAATTTCATCTTTAATTATATTCATAGCTGTTTTAACTGCATTTGGTGATCCTGGCATTGAGAATATGAGTGTTTTATTATAAACCCCTGCAGAGGCTCTTGATAATAATGCTCCTGAACCTAACTCTTCATATGATTTTAATCTAAATAATTCTCCAAAACCTGGAACTTCTTTATCATATAATGGTTTTAATGTTTCTATTGTAATATCTCTTGATTCTAATCCAGTTCCACCAGTAGTAAATATAACATCAATAGATTTTTTGTTCATCTCTTTTATTGTTTTTAAAAGTAAATCTTTATTATCTGGAATAATTGTATATTGTTCTATTGTATGATTTCTTTTTTCTAATATTTTTATAATATTTTCTCCAGAAATATCTGTATTTTTATTATTTTTTGAATCTTCATATTTACTATCACTTAATGTAATTACTCCACATTTTACATCAGTGGGAACATGTTTTTTATGTTCTTCCATACTTAGACTTTTCATATTTTGACTCCTATTAATTAATTTTTATATTATTCATATATTTTGTTTATTTTTTATAATAAAATTTATTAATTCTAAAAATTTAATCTATTATTATGGTTAAAAAGTATAATATTTTAGATGCTTCTGCTTTTATCGGTGGTTTTGAACCAAAAAATAATTTAAATTTTACTGTTCCTGAAATAACATATGAAGTTAAAGATTTAAAGTCTAAGATTCTCTTAGATCAATGTATTGATCAAGGTAAGATTGTAATTAAAAGCCCTGAAGATAAATATCTTAATGAATTAGATAATATTATTTCAGAATCTGGTGATGATTTAAGATTATCTTATCCAGATAAACAACTTTTGGCTCTTGCTCTTGAAATACAAGATAAAAAAGGAAATATTTGTGTTTATACTGATGATTATTCTATTCAGAATGTTTTGAAAATTATAAATCTTCCATTTAGTTCAATTATTACTGAAGGTATTCATGAAGTATATAATTGGATAAAAACATGTGAGGGATGTAAAAAAGAATATCCTTCTGATTATCCTGAGGATGTTTGTGAAATTTGTGGTTCTAAAATATTTAAAAGAAGAATTAAAAATTAGTTTTTACCTCTAAATTTTTAATTAAGTTTTTTTAGTATATTTTTAAATTTTAATTTATGTATTTTTAAAATTATTATTAAGTATTTTAAAAGTTTTTTAGTATATTTTTAAATTTTAATTTATGGATTTTTAAAATTATTATTTAAGTATTTTAATTCTATTTTTATAATTTATTTAAGTTGGTTTTATGAAAATTGGTGTTGTTGTACATGGTCCAAACATTATAGATTCTGGTTATGCAAGTGAGATTATTGATTTTTTATCAAAAGATAATGAGGTATACTGTAGATTAGGTGGTACAATGGGTAGAACTGCAGTTATTGATGCTTCTCTAGAAGATACAATTGATATTTCACATAAATTGCTTCCAAGTGAATCTTTGTCTCTTTTTGCTAATGAGAATGTTGATGTTATATTTTTACTTAATTATGGTAAATCTTCTACAACAGGGCATGTTTTTGGGTATAAAGTTTTCAACCATTATTTAAAAAGGAATTTTAATGAAAATATTCCATTAATACAAATTGAACGTCCTGGGGAAGATGATGGATCTATTGTTTTATGGAATTTACCTATTAATAATAAAGATAATGTATTTAATATAGTGTCTCAATTAAAATCTATTTTTAATATAGTTGAAGTTACTCCCTCTGAAATTGAAAAAAAACATTTCTCTGTTTTAGATACTGTTGATGTAAATAAATATGGAAAAGATGTGGTTAAACGTAAAATTCATGGTGTAAGTCCTGGAGAAAATATTCTTGTTAATGGTACAGTTATTGGTAAATCTGAAAGTGAATCATTGATACTTATTAGTAAAGATGGTATTATTGTTGATATTATTGGAGGTAAAATTAAGCAGCATGGTGTTGATAAACTTGGAAAAATTGATCTAAAAAAAGCAATTGTTAAAACAGGTCTTTTAAGAAGAGCTGAAGTATCTCCAAGAATTATTGGACATGACTCAAGTAAAAATATTTTTAAAGTAGGTTATCTTGACCATGCTGCAGAAGATGTTTATAGTTTAAAAGATATGGATTTAATTGTCACTGTTGGGGATGATACAACACTTCTAGCATCTGATATTCTATTTAGGTTTAAAATCCCAATTATTGGAATTACTGATGGTGATTTAGATAAGGTTGTTGAGAAAGGTTATAAATCAAATGATTCTATAATTTTCCAAGTTCAATCTGGGTATGATGATAAAATAGGTCATAAAATATTTAGTGACTTATTTAATTCAAATAATTTTTTTGAAGTTTCTTCAGATTCATCTACTTTAACAGAAATTATTTCTGAACTTTCCTTGGAAATTATGGAAATTATAAAATACATGAAAATTAAATACATAATTAAATAATTTTTTTTTAAAAATTTTATAAAATAAGTAGAAGGTGTACTTTTTGGATTTGGCTAATCTAGTTAAATTAATTCAAGATTTTAAAGGCGTTACTAGAAAAAATTCTATTTCTGAGGTTACTAATTTATTAGAAAGTGTTTATAATATTTCTGGTGATGTTCTTTTAGACTTTGGTGATGATGCATCAGCAATTGACATTGGAAATAATCAAGTAATATTATTTGCAGCAGATGGTATTTGGGGTCAATTAATAGAATTAGATCCTTACTGGGCAGGTTATTGTGCTGTTTTAGTAAATGTAAATGATATTGCTGCAATGGGAGGTAAACCTCTTGCAATGGTTAATATATTAGCTGCAAATAATGATAATGTTTCTGAAGAATTAATTAAAGGAATTAAATGTGGTTGTGAGAAATTTAATGTTCCTATGGTTGGGGGACATTTCCATCCTGATGCAGAGTATAATTCAGTTAGTGTTGCAATTATTGGGATAATGGATAAAGATAAAATTATTTCTTCTTCTGGTGCAAATGTTGGAGATAAAGTTCTTGTTGCAATTGATTTAGAAGGAAGATTTTATGATGAAGAAACTAAATTAAATTGGGATACTACATATAATAAAGATTTTCAGCTTGTAAGAGACCAAATAAGTGTTATGAATAAAATTGCAAATGAAAAATTACCTACTGCTGGTAAAGATATTAGTAATCCTGGAATTCTTGGGACATTAGAAATGTTACTTGAGGCATCTGGTGTTGGTGCAGTTGTTAATCTTGAGAAAATCCCTAAAAATGAAGATGTACCGTGGGAAGTTTGGCTTAAAGCTTATCCTGGTGCTGGCTTTGTTTTAACAGCTCCAAGTGAAAATTGTGATAATATTATTAAAAATTTAGAAAAGTATTCCTTAACTACAAATGTTGTTGGTACTGTTACAAATGAAAAAGTACTTTATTTAGAAAATGAAAATGAAAAATTAGCAGTATTTAAACAAGATGAAAATCCTGTTTTAAAATTTGGAGATTATTAATATTTATTAAAATTAATATCTTTAACTTGTTGAAATTATTTAAATTTTAAATAATATTTATTTTTAATTTAAAGTTATGTAGTTTTTTGATATTTTAATTTTAAATACTCTCTAATTTTGGTTTAAAATTAATTAATCTTTTATATTTTAAATTTTAGAGGTATTTATTTTTTATTTTAAAAATAATTACTTTATATAACTTAAATTTTTAAATTAAATTAAGTTTTCAACATAGTTATTTTTTATTATTTTTTTAATTATTTAGAAAGATTTTTTTATTATACTTTTTATATAATTATTTAAGATATTTTTTATAAAATTAATTATATTTAAAAATCTAATTAAGGAGATTTTATGTTAATAAAAATCAATGGAGAAGAAATAAATATTAAAGATGGCTCTACTATTAAAGATGCTATTGAATATTCTAATGCTCCTTATAATCCTGGAAGTATTCTATGTTTGATTAAAGGAGAAAAGGAAATTCAGAAGAATATTAACAAATTTAAAATTAAAACTCCTAAAGGTAGTATAATTATTGAGATGTCTGATAAGAAAGAGGCAAAACCTCTTGTAGATATTTGGAAAAATCAATATAAAGAGATTATTGGTTGTCCTATCAGATGGTTTTCTTCAACAGAGGTGGCTGCTGGTCCTTTTGTTACTGATTTAAAACCTACTCATAATGAATATAGATATATGGATTTAGAAGTGATTTTAAGTTTATCTGGTTTTAGTAATGAGTCAACTCATATTATTTTTTCTAAAGATAAACATAATAGTATTTATGGAGTTCCTGATTATAATAGGGGAGTTTTTGCTGAAGTTATTGGTGGTAGAAAAACTCTTAATAAATTAAATGAAGATGACTCTATTTTAAATATTGAACCAATTATTGAAAGAACCACTACTACAGATAGTGCTTCTGTTTATGATTTAGACACTGAATTGAAAGAAGGTTATGAACTATTTACTTATGTTGAAATTAAACCAAATTTTAATTCACCTAATTCTGTAGAACATTTATTTTCATTAATTGATGATGGTGTTATTAAAGTAGATTATGATGCTAATTCTTTCATTGGTTTTTACCAACTACAAGGTATTGGAAGACCTCTTGAAGAAACTGGGGTTCGTAAACGTGGTACTATTACTATGAGAAATACAGGTAGTGGAATTGGTAATATTTATATTTATAGGTCTGAAAGAGTAGAAGTAGATTCTCATACTATTGTTGGTAATGTTGTTAAAGGTATGGAACTTATTGATTCTGCTAAATTTGGTGACACTATCACTATTAGATCAAATCCACAAAGAATAATGACATTAAATAAAACTCAAAAAGAAGCTAATGATTTATTAGATTCTATGGGTATTGAACAAATTAGAGATGGATTTAAAGATGATGATGCAATTGTTGTTTCTCAAGTACCAGAATCAACTTTAGATATTATTAAAGAAGGTAAAGTTACTACTACTGCATACCCTGAAAAAGATATTACTATTATTGAACTCACTGATAAAGCACCAAGAACTGTTTGGTACTTTAGAAAATTAACTGGATTGGTTGAAAAACCAATTGGTCAATTAAAAGTTCATTTTGCTTTTCCTGGAATGAATATGTCCATATTTGAAGGAGATTCTAAAGATGCTAAAGGTCTTATTCCTGAAAATACTCCAAATGTAGATACTATTGATGCAGGTATTATTGGTGTAACTAATATGGTTAAAAAGAATGTTGGTTTAGTAGGTGTAAGGTTTGAACCAAATAATGATTTTGGTCCAACAGCTGAACCATTTGAAGCTACTAATATTATTGGAAAAGTTATAACTGATTTAGAATTAATTGGTAGATTAAAAGAAGGAGAGATTTTATATGTCCGCGAACTTAAGCATTAGTCCTAAATTATCTGCTGAAGAATCTGATCCTGATTATGCAATTAGAATGATTATATTAGGTCCTAAAGCTAATGTTAGTGAAAATCAAATTGCTAATCGTATGCATTTACTAAATTTACCTTTAACTATTAAATGGACATGTTATGGTGCAATGGTTAGTGGTAAAAGAGAATATGTTGAAGAAGCAGTAAAAGAAGTAAGAAAATTAGATCCTTATAATATATTTACTAAATCTAGAGGATTTCCACCAGGAGATCCTAGACGTTGTAGAGGTCATAGGTATGGTCCTAGAGAAGGTTTTCACCAAATGGAGAAAGAATATGAGATTCTTGGTGATGTTGGTGATGCATTAAAACATCCTAAAGAAGTTTATGTTGAAAGACCTAAACCTGTACCTGTTAATGATTTAGTTGATATTGTAAATGAAATAATAGAAAAAGAAGATTCCAAAGAAGAATCATAATTTTAAATATTCTTAATTAGATTAAATAAAAATCATATAAGATTCATGATTTTAAATATTCTTAATTAGATTAAATAAAAAACATATAAAAAATAGAGAGATAATATGATTATGGTGATATAATGGTAAAAGTAGCTATTTATCCTCCCAATTCTTTAGTTTTAGGAGATTTAATTGAAAGAAAAGGCCATACTGTATTGGCTTTACAAAAAGCAATGTCTCAAAAAGTAAGAGATCCTGAGATAGATTCTCCACCTATGAATATTACTGAGGAAGATCCTTTAAAAGGATTAAAATATGCAGCTATTGAAGTTCCTTCTGGAGTAAGGGGAAGGATGGCTGTAATCGGCCCATTAATTGATGATGCAGAAGCAGCAATTATTATCGATGATGCACCTATTGGTTTTGGTTGTGTTGGTTGCGCAAGAACTAATGAACTTGCTATGTTTTGTTTACGTAAAAAAAATATTCCTAAATTAGAACTTTCATATCCTACTAACCGTGATGAAACATTTGATATGGTAAATAAAATTAATGCATTTTTAGATTCATTAAATGAAGAAGGAGGAAATTAGTATGGTAAAGATAGCATTAGTTGGATGTGGTGTAGAATACAGTGGTATTCTTAAAGAAGTTGAAAAAGCTGCTTTAACATTTGGTGCTGAAATCATACTTCCTGATATTGATTTAGATTATATTGAAGAATCTTATGTTAAGTTTGGTTTTTCAGCTCAAAGTCCAAACTTAAAATTGATGATTGCACGTGCTATGAGTATTGTTGAAGGACGTACAAAAGCTGATGCAGTATTTGTATGTACTTGTTTCAGATGTGCTGAAGGTGCATTAATAAGAAATGAAGTTAGAAGATTTATACAACAAAACTCCCATATACCTGTAGTTACTTATTCTTTCACAGAAAAAACTAAAGCAGATGAATTATTTATTCGTATGGAAGCTTTAGTAACTACTGTTGCTAGAAGAAGTATTCTTGCTCGTGAAAAACAAGAAGGATTAACTATGGGTATTGATTCTGGTTCAACTACTACTAAAGTTGTTTTAATGGAAAAAAATAAAGTAATTGGTACTGGTTGGACTGCAACTAAAGATATTATGGAATCTGTTAATAAAGCTGCAAGTGATGCATTTGGTGAAACTGGATATGGTTGGAATGATCTTGATGGTATTGGAACTACTGGATATGGTCGTTTAACTATAGGTAAACAATTAAATGCAGAACTTATTCAAGAAGAAATTTCTGTAAATGCTAAAGGTGCAGTTTATCTTGCAGATAAACAAAGAGGTGAAGCTACTGTTTTAGATATTGGTGGTATGGATAATAAAGTAATTACTGTAAACAATGGTATTCCAGATAACTTTACTATGGGTGGTATTTGTGCAGGTGCTTCTGGAAGATTTTTAGATTTAACTTCTCGTCGTTTAGATGTAGATATTACAGAACTTGGTCCTTTAGCTGTTAAAGGTAATTATAGAAATGCTACATTAAACAGTTACTGTATTGTATTTGGTATTCAAGATTTAGTAACTACCTTAGCAGCAGGTGGATCTAAAGAAGATGTTGCAGATGCAGCATGTCACTCAGTAGCTCAACAAGTCTATGAGCAACAACTTCAAGAAATTGATATTAGGGAACCTTTAATCCAAGTAGGTGGTACTTCTTTAATTTCTGGTCTTGTTGAAGCTGTAAGTGATATTTTAGGTGGAATTGATATTATTGTACCTGAATATTCACAACATATTGGTGCTGTTGGTGCAGCATTACTTGTATCTGGTTTAGGAAATAGGAATAATGAATAATTATAGTGATTTTTATGTTAGTTGAATCATATGATGAAAATGGTGCTGAAGTTTATGATATGATTATTAAACAAATATTTCAAGATCTTCAGTTAGGGCCTTCTGTTTTGGATTTAAGGGCATTTGTAAATCCTGATGATGCAGTTTTTATTATTGCTATTAAAATGAAAAAGACTGCATCTACTAAATATCTTAAGGATGTTGCTAAAGCAAAATATTCTGAATCAGATAATCAAACTAGAGTATTAATTGATGATGAAAATTATCTTCCAAATATTCTTAAAGTTTTATGGAGAGAATATGATAGAGAAAATGTTCATCAACCAGATAGATATACAATTATTTTAGATGGTGATGAATCTAGAGCAAATGATTTCATTGTTGATAATCCATTTATTAATCTTCAAAAAAGAATATATGATGGGATTTATAGGATTGTCCCAGAAGGTTTTAAAATAATTAAAGATATGTCAATTAATGATATTGTTGCAGTTGTTGCAACTGATGAGTTAATTATGGATAAATATGTTGAAAAAGCTGAAGAATATATTAAAGAATTAAGTTAATTTTTAAGTATTTTTTATATTTTTAAAAATTATTTAATCTTAATTCTCATTATCTCTTTATTTTTCGTTTAAATATTTTGGTTATTTTACTAATTTTTTATAGATATTTTTTATTTTAATTTTATATTTTCAAAAAAAGATATATTATAAAATTATAGTAAAATTTATAAACATGATTTTATAATATAATTTTAATTAATTCGTATATTTTCGAATAAGTTTTTATTTATTTAATATTAATATTTCTGAGGCAGATAATATGAGTAATATTAATAATAAGCAAGATCAAACAGGACCTTTATCTAAATTAGGTCAAGGAGAACACAGAGCAACTAAATTTGCACATCTTACTAAAGCTCATCCATGTTTTAATGAGAAATTACATGATAAAGTAGGTAGGGCACATGTACCTATTGCTCCTAAATGTAATATTGGATGTAATTTTTGTGAAAGGTCATTACATAATCCTGATGAAGATAGACCTGGTGTTGCAGGATGTGTATTAAATGCTAATGAAGCAATTGAACATGTTGATAAAATTTTAGATGAAGAACCTATTGCAGTTGTAGGTGTAGCTGGACCTGGTGATTCATTAGATAATGAAGAAACATTTGAATTTTTTAATAAATTAAATGAAACTCACCCTGAGTTAATTAAATGTATGAGTACTAATGGTCTTTTACTTCCAGAGAAAGCACAAGAAATTGCAGATTGTGGAGTAAACAGTGTAACTGTAACAGTTAATGCAGTTGATCCTGAAATACTTAAAGATATTGTTGGTTTTGTTCATTATCATCATAAAGTATATAAAGGTGTTGAAGGAGCAAAAATTTTAATAAAAAATCAACTTGAAGGTATTGAGGCATTAGATAAATTAGGAATTATTGTAAAAGTTAATTCTGTATTAATTCCTGGATTAAATGATAAACATATTGTTGAAATTGCAAAAGAAGTTTCAAAAAGAGGCGCTTCATTGATGAATGTACTTCCACTTATTCCATTAAATAAAATGAAAGATTATCAACGTCCTGACTGTATGATGATTGAAGGAGTAAGAGAAGAAGTTGAGGAGATAATACCTGTATTTAGAGCATGTACTCAATGTAGGGCGGATGCTTATGGTATTCCAGGTAAAAAATCTCATGATCATCATTTAGGTGGTAGTCAAACACCACAAAGTCATTTCTAATTTAATTTTTTAAAATTTAAATCTATTGATTTTTTAATTTTTTAAAATTAATTTATTTTTAATGAGGTAATTTATACCTTATTTTTAAATGATTTTAATAAAAATCTTTTTTTTTAGTTTATTGTATTAATTTTTAAAGTTAAATTTTAAAATAATTTAAATATTAACTATTTTTTGAATTTAAAATTATCATTTTTTATTATGTGTTTTTTTAATTTAATTATAATTAAATACTTTTTTTAAATTTTATCAAAACTTTTTTTAATTTTTAAATTTAATAAATATTTATGAAAACTTTAGAATGGGAAAATAATAAACTTAAACTTATTGATCAAAGAAAATTACCTGATGAATTAACATATGTTTACTGTGATAACTATAAAGATGTTATTAAGGCAATTAAAAACATGACTGTAAGAGGCGCTCCTGCTATTGGTGTATCTGCAGCATTTGCTATGGTTCTTGCATATATTAATGATGTTGATTTAAATAAAGCTGCAAAAGAAATTAAAGATGCAAGACCAACAGCAAAAAATCTTTTTTGGGCAGTAGATAGGGTTTTAAATAGTAAAAATCCTTTGGATGAAGCTATTAAAATGTATAATGAAGATATGAAAATTAATCGTTTAATTGGTAAATATGGTGCAGAAATCATTGATGATGGAGATACTATACTTACTCATTGTAATGCTGGAGCATTAGCATGTGTTGATTATGGTACTGCTTTAGGAGTTATAAGGGCGGCAAATGAACAAAATAAAAATATTAATGTTATTTGTGATGAAACTCGTCCTCGTGGTCAAGGTGCTAGCTTAAGTGTCTGGGAAATGCAACAGGAAAACATACCTGTAAAACTTATTTGTGATGTTGCAAGTGGTTATCTTATGAGTCAAGGTATGATTGATAAAGTTGTAATTGGTGCTGATAGAATAGCAAAAGGAGGAGTTGTTAATAAAATAGGTTCCTTTATGGTTGCTCTTGCAGCTAAACGATTTAATATTCCATTTTATGTTGCTGCGCCTTACTCTACCTTTGATAATGAAATTTCAATTTATGATACTAAAATTGAAGAAAGATCTGCTGATGAAGTAACTCATTATGGAAAATGTAGAATCTGTCCTAAAGGTACTGAAGTAATTAATCCTGCATTTGATATTGTTCCTAATGATTTAATTACTGGAATAATTACAGAAAAAGGAATTATTGATCCATTATGATTTTAAGTATTAAAATAAGAAATAGTAACAGGTTTTAATTAATTTTTTAAAAATTTATTATTTTTTTTTGCTTTCTTGAAATTCTCAAAATTTTTATAAATAAACTTTCTTAATACTGATTTTTAAATATTAATTATTCTTATAAAAATTGGATTTCAATAAAATCTATTTTTTTAAAATATATATTTAATAAAGATATTTTCTATCTTTATTTTTTTAGTATTTTACTCTACAATCAAAAGCCATTTGCCACATTCCTGGACTTGTAGAACGTACTTTATGGCATTTTTCAATTTTTACTTTCATATTATGTTCTTTTGCTTTTTTTTCTAGTTTTTTTCTACCTTCTTCACAGTTAGGTGCAAATTCATAATAATGTATTATACCATTGTTTTCAATAAGTTCAAATGCATAATCAAGAAAATCATAAGCAGTTCCAGGTAAATTCATAAGAATCCTATCAAATTTTTGATTTTTTAATTTATTTTTAATAACCTCTTTAATATCTCCACAAATTGGGGTGATTCTACCTTTTAATTTATTCATCTTTATATTTTCTTTAAGATATTTGATTGCAACATCATTTATATCTACTGCAGTTATATCAACATCTTTTCTTGATGCAATTACTATTGGGAATGGTCCGACTCCACAGAACATATCTAATATTTTTTCACCATCATGACTTATATCACGGATTCTTTTTCTTTCATTAGTAAGTCTTGGTGAAAAATAAACTTTACTTACATCTAATTTTAAACGTATTTTTTGCTCTTTATGGATTGTAACTGGATTATTTACTCCACATAAAAATTCAATATCTCTAACTCTTGTGACTCCTTTTATAGGACTATTTTTCATATAAACTGAATTTCTTTTAGTAAATTTAAGGGTTGTTTCTCCAATTAGCTTTTTATATTTTCTTAAATCTTCTGGAATTTCAACAATTACTATTTTACCAATTATATCATAAGAGTTTCTAAGATCAGTAATTTCCTGGTCACTAAGTTTATCCTTTAGCATTTCTCTAATGCTATGGGGATATCTTGGAATTAATTCTAATTCTTTATCAACAACCTCTATTTCTAAAGGTTCTCCATTAAGTAATTCTTGGACTTTTTTTACTTTTCCTGCTTTTTCTTTCATCATCTGTATTTCTTCATCATTAACTGGTGATGTAATTCCAATGTAACCATATTTTTTTTCTGGTTTAATTCTATGGTCCATATCCATAATTTCCATATCCATTAGAATTTTACGTACTTCATCTACAGCAGGTAAACTTATTTTCAAAGATTGCATAATATCATTAATTAAATTGATTTGTTAATAAAAATATTTAATTGAATTATTTTATTTTTAAGTTTATTACTTGATATTTCAATTAAATTATATAAAAATTAATTGCTTTTTTTTAGTAATATTTTTAAAATTTTAAATTATTGTTATTCATTAAAATTTATTTTCAAAATATTAAATTATTTTATAAAATTTAGGAATTTCAATAAATCCATTATTTATTATATATAAAATATATTTATTTTAACTAATAAATTAATATTAGTAAAAAGTTATTTTATATTCTTGGAATATTTATTTTAACTAATAAATTAATATTAGTAAAAAGTTATTTTATTTTCTTGGAATATTTAATATATTTTAGTAAATATTCTATTTTCATTGTAAATTATTGTTTTAATATAAATTTAATTATAAAAGGTTTAAAAAAATGTTTTATTTAATTGGTTTAGGATTATTTGATGTTACTGATATGTCACTTAAAGCTATTAATGTTTTAAAAGAAGTAGATATTGTTTATGCTGAATTTTTTACTTCAAGATTAATGGGATCTAATTTAAAAGCTATTGAAGATATTATTGGTAAAAAAATTAATGTTTTAGTTCGTAATGAAGTTGAAGAAGATAGTCCATTTATTGAAGAGGCTAAAAATAAAAAAGTTGCTCTTATTACTGGTGGTGATCCTTTAATTGCAACTACTCATTCTGATTTTTTAGTTCAATGTAGTAAAAAAGGAATTGATTATCAAGTAATTCATGGTTCTTCTATTATATCTTCTGCTCCAGCTATTAGTGGTCTTCAAGCATATAAATTTGGTAAAGTTACTACTATTCCTTTTCCAGATCATAATTTCTTTCCAAAATCTCCATATATAGCAATTAAAGAAAATTTAGATATGGATATGCATACCTTAGTTTTACTTGATATTCAAGCTCATAAAGATAGGTATATGACTATTAATCAAGGTCTTGAATATTTATTAAAAGTTAAGGATACTCTTCCAGAAGAAGAACGAGTAATTGATGAAGATACTTTAGCAATTGGTATTGCACGTGTTGGTTCTAAAGAAGGTATTATAAAAGCAGGTAAAATAAGTGAATTAATTAATTATGATTTTGGAAGTCCTTTACATTGTATTGTTATTCCTTCTAAATTACATATAGTAGAAGCAGAATATCTTGTTTATGTTGCAGGTGCTGATAAAAGTATATTAGATAATTGTTAATTTTCTTATAAATTAATTATTTTTTTAAAATTATTGTATTTAGAATTTTTATTTTTTTTATTTTGACGATTTTTAAATCATGTTTTTAATTTTTTTTAGTTTTATATGATTTTTACAGGTATTTAAAAAGTTAATAATGTTGAATTAATATTTAATTTCTAATAATTTTTATTTTTATTAATTTTTTACTGGATAAATCATTTAAATAATTTTAATTTATTAAAAAAAGTAGATTTTATTATTAAATTAGGGTGAGGACACAACTTCGTTAGTTTCTAATCCTAACCAATTTTATATTGGTTAATAATTTATAGTTATGCCCTATGTTTCTAAATCTGTTTAAATATGGAGATTTATTATATTTTTTTATAAAAATATACTTCCCTATTATCTATTATTATTTTTTTACTTTATAAATTTTATTTATTGATTTTCTCTTAAAACTAAATTTTTTATTAATTTTTATTAATTTTAATTTTATAAATTATAAATTAATTCTAAAAATAGTATCTGATAAATAATTTTTTATCTTTTTTACATTGTTTTTATAAAATAAAAAGAGTATATATTGTGTAGAGTATTAAGAATTTTTTACAGATAATATTTTATTTAGTGGTAAGTAATTTTATGATTTTAATTCTTAATATTCATATTACTCTTTTATTTTATATGAATTCTCTAAATTTTAGTATAGATTATAAAATGGTTGAGATATTCAAGATGTGTAGATTTATGCACATCGTATAATAATTGATTTTTATAAGTTATAAATCTTTTGATTTTTTTCTAAAACAAAAATAATTTAAATTTATTAAATTAATTTTTTAAATTAAAATTCTTATTTTGAATATTAAATTTTCTTGAAAATGTTTAAATTTATTTATTGTCTGTTGAAATTCTATTTTTTATAATAACTTAACAATATTAATATTGAAAATTAAATTTAAGAGTATTATTCTAAAAATCAGAAGGATTTCAACAAAATTTTTTATTTTAAGTTTTTAAATAAGTAGTTTTTTTAAACATATTAAACTATTGATTATTGTTAATTTTTAAGAAAATATAAAATTTTTATAAAACTTTTATATAAATAATTTTTTTTAAAAAAATTTAAGTATACTTAAACTATATATTATTGTGAATTATTGATTATTTTTAAATAATTCTTTTAATTTAAATTATAAAGGTGTTTAATATTAGTTCTAAAAACACTAAAAATAAAGATGAATATAAAAATAAATATGAATTTAAATCATATGAAGATTTAAATATTGATTATACAGTTTTAAATGATAAAGAAAAGAAAATAGCGAAAAATCCAAATATTTATCGTAAGAATGCTGAATTAATTAGTATTTGTTTACCTGGTATTGGACTTGTTTATCTTGGTAAAAAAATTCAAGGTATTTCTATTTTTATAATATTTGTAATACTTGTACTTTTATTATTTAAAATTTCATATGGTAAATGGATTATTGCTATTTATTATATTGCTCAATTAATTTATACAGTATTTCTTGCTTATGATCAAATAAATAAAGTTTTATTAAAATCTTCTAAATAATTTTATTAACTTTTATTTATTTTTATAATAACTTAATGCTCCAGATTTACATTTATCTATTGTTTTTTTAATTTCTTCTGTTGTTCCATTCTCTATTTTTACCCATGGTCTTTCTGCAGGTTTAAATACTTCAGGTAAATTTCTCCAACATTCACCTAAATGTTGACATTTTTGAGGTTTCCAAACTATGGTTATTTCTTCATTTGAATATTCTTTAATTTTTTCTTTATTTTCCATTTATATAACTCCTTGATTTTTTTCAATTAAATACTTTATATTTTTTAATTTTTATATATTATTATCTCTAAAACCCTATTATTTGTATATTATTTTTTTATACTTAGTTCATTTTCGATAAATATTAATATATTAAATTACATAATATTCAATACAATATAGGAGGTATGTTTTATGGCTAATTTAAAAGGTAGTAAAACTGAAAAAAATTTAGAAGCTGCTTTTGCAGGTGAATCTCAAGCAAGAAATAAATATTCTTATTTTGCAAGTAAAGCAAAAAAAGATGGATATGTACAAATTTCTCAATTATTTGAAGAAACTGCACATAATGAAAAAGAACATGCTAAAATATGGTTTAAAATATTAAGTGGTGGAGATATTCAATCTACTGAAGAAAACCTTGCAGCTGCTGCAGCTGGAGAACATTATGAATGGACTGAAATGTATAAAACTTTCGCTGAAGAAGCTAAAGAAGAAGGTTTTGATGAAATTGCATTTTTATTTGAGAAAGTTGCAGATATTGAAAAACATCATGAAGAAAGATACAACGAATTACTTGAAAATGTAAAAGACGGTTCTGTTTTCAAAAAAGATAAAGAAATTGTTTGGATTTGTGCTAATTGTGGACACGTTTATATTGGTGAAGAACCTCCTGAAATATGTCCAGTATGTGCTCATCCAAAAGCATTTTTCCAAGAAAAAGCAGAAAACTATCATTAAGTTTTCTATTTTCTTTTTTTCTTTTTTATAATTAATTTGATTTATTTTAATTTTAGATATTTAATTAAACTTGCCTTATTTTCTTAATATTTGAAATATCAATATTTAAATTTATAAAAAGATTTATCTTATTTTTCTTTTATTAATATTATTCTTTATATTTTCTTTTTAAATATCGAAATATTTAAAAGTCATGCTTATATATAATTATTATATTATGTTAGATTGACTTTTTCAATACTAATTTTTTTAAAATTTATATAAGGGATTTTATGGCTGATAATGAATCGAAAATTGCAAAAGGTAGTTTTATATTACTGCTTGGTACATTTATTTTTCGTATTGGTGGGTTTTTATACCGTTTTCTTATGACGTGGCTTATGACTGCTGCTGATTATGGTATACTTGGTTTAACACTACCATTTCAGAATTTCTTAAACATCACTGCATCTGGGGGTCTTCCTTCAGCAATTGCAAAATATGTTGCAGAGTATTCGGCTTTAGATAATGAACAAATGGAACAACAAGTAATTAGAACATCTTTTAAGCTGATTATTATTATGGCAATAATTGGTGCAACTATAATGTTCTTGATTGCAAAACCTATTGCTTTAGGTTGGTGGCATAAACCTGCAGCAGTATTACCTCTTGAACTTGTTGCTGTTATTACTCCATTTAGTGTTATTGTTGGTTTGTATCGTGGAGTTTTCCAAGGTTATTATCAAATGACTAATATACTTATTACAAAAGCATTTGAACAATTAGGTATGATTTGTTTTGCTGTTTTATTAGTTGTTATTGGATGGAGAGTTTCTGGTGCAGTTTTAGGTACTGTTATGGGATTTTTAATTGCATCATTATCTGCTATTTGGTTATTTAAAAAAGATGTAACTTCTAAATTTAAAACTGGTCGTAAAAAGATTACAAGAGCTCAGGAATGGGATATTATAATAATGCTTCTTAAATTTTCAATTCCTGTATTAATTACTGGTGTTGCTGAAGTTTTACTTTATGATGTTGGTACATTATTTATTGGTGCATATTTAGCAAGTAACTTTGCAGGTTATTATACTAATGCAAGTGCTATTGCACGTTTACCTTTAATTATTTCAATGTCTGTTGCAACAAGTGCACTTCCTGCAGCTTCAGAAGCATTTTCATTAAAAGATCATTCTTTACTTGAAAAATATATTCATCAATCATATAGGTATGTTATTATAGTTGTATTACCCCTTTGTGTTGGTGTTGCAGTATTTGCACAACCTATTCTTGGATTATTATTTGGTGTAGAATATACTTTAGGTACAACTGCATTGCAAATATTAGTTCTTGGTATGTTGTGTTTTGCAGTATATACTATATCTTCAAGTATTACTCAAGGTCTTGGAAAACCTCTTGTTCCAATGATTGCACTTATATTAGGTGTAATAATTCAATTCGTATTAAGTATGTTTATGGTATTGTGGTGGAATATTAATGGTGCTGCATTAGCTACATCTATTAGTACTGCATTTATCATGGTAGTTTGTATAATTTATACTCATAAAGTATCTAATGTTAAATTTGAAACTGTTGATTTCTTAAAAATATTATTTGCTTCTTTAATTATGGGATTAGTATGTATGTTTATTCCTAAAAATATTATTGGTATGATAATTGGTTTTATTGTAGGAATATTTGTTTATATTGGTTCTTTAGTTGCAGTTAAAGGATTAAAAAAAGGAGATTTAGTATTAATGTATAAAACAGGTTCTAAATTAGGTCCTTTAAAAGAATATGTTTATAAATTTACAGATAAATTAGAAAAATATGCTAAAGATTAATTTTTTTAATCTTTTTTTTACTTTTTTTTTATTAGGTTTTTTGTTAATTGTTAAGAAATAGATTTAATGTTTTTTTTTATTGGATTGTTTTTGTTAATTGTTAAGAAATAGATTTAATGTTTTTTTACTTTTTAAAGCTTATTTTATTTAAAATTTATTTTTTTAGATTTAAAATTAGTTTTTATGTTTTATTAAGCTTTTTTAGAAATAATTTTCTTTTTAGGTTTTTTTTAATAAAAAAATTAGTTTTAAGATATTTTTTTAAAATTAGTTTTAATTAAATAATTTTATTTTAAAAAAGAAATAAAATAAAAAAATTATTTATTTGCTTTTTTAATTTTTTGTTTTATTTCTTCCCACATTGCTTGTTCTTCACCACATCCTGTCATTAAAATATATTTGTATTTTGACTCTTTAACAAGATTACACATTCCATCAATTCTTTTTTTCATTTCTTCATAAGGATATGGATAGAAATCTGCATTAAATTCATCTTTTATTTGATTATAATATTCTTTTGCAATATCTACTGATTCTCTTCCTGGAATAACAATTAAATGTTCTGGTTTAATTGCACGTATTGCTTCAAGATGATCTTCAAATACTTCTTCTTCACTTACATCTGGTGTAGTATAAATAAATTCAAGTGGACCTTGTATATATGGTTTCATACATAATACATTTACTTTAAGTGCATCTCCATTATCTCCTTGTCCTAATCCAACGAGTCTATTATCATTAAGTTTTACTACTTCAAAACGTCCTGGTGGTAAAATTGCCATTGTTAAACTGGAGAACACTTTTTTTGCTGTTTTTTCAATTTTTTCAGGAGTAGGTGTAAATGTTGCATATACTGTTGTAGAACATATTATATTGTATAAATTATGAATACCAAAATTTGGAACATTAGTATCAAATTTAAATGAAACATTTTTACCAACAGTGTAATTATATACTTCTCCTTTAACTGTTATGTACCATCTTTCAGGTTTTAATTTGAAATTTATTAATTTAACATTTGGTTCTGGTCTTTTAAATCCACATTCACACTCATAAATTCCTCTATGGTTCATGAATCTTTTAGAATATTTAAGGTTTTTTCCACATCTTGGACATTTAACTGGTTTTTCTTCAAAAATATCTTCTACATTGTCTATATCAAATCCAAAATAATTAACATGGACATCTTTTTCTTTATTTTTACCAATAAATGTGGTTCTTGGATCATCTGCATTTGTAATTATAGCTCCTCGAGTCATATTTTTACTTAATTCTGCTTTTGCAGCTAAATATTTTTCAAAAGGATTTTTTACTCCAAGAACTTGGGTATGTTCTCTAGATATTGTAGTATAAGTTACTCCAACTGGATCTACAAGCCTTTGAACTTCTCCTGGGATTCCATGTTCAAAATCTCGTATTCCATATTCAAATACTCCTAATTTTGAATTTGTTTTAAGTAATCCTGTTGCTATAGCATTAATAGTGTTACTTTCAAAGTTTGAACAAATTTCTGTATCTTCTGATAATAATTTAATTGTTAGTGTTGTTGAAGTTGTTTTTCCATTAGTTCCTGTAATAATAATTGATCCATATTCTGGTTCTTGAGCTAAGTTGTTTAAAGCTTCATAAGATCCAATTTTTAGAAATAACCATCCTGGGAAACTTTTTCCCATGCCTCCATTTAATCCCACTATTTTTTTACCAAATTTTCCCATTGCTTTAGCAATTTTATATCTGAAATTTCCAATCATATTATTATGCCCTTTATTATTAATATTAAATTAAATATTAGTAAAATCTTTGTTATTTTTAATATTTATAATTGATTATTTTTCTTATAATCCTTATTATTTTTTATAAATTAGTTTATATTTTTTGAATTATTATATAAATTGGATATATTATTTAAATCCTTATTTATTTTATTTTTAAGTGATATAAACTTTTAATCATTATTAAAAGTAATTTTCATATCTTATTCATTTAAAAGAAGTTTTTTTTAAATATTTATTATTGAATAAATTTTTATATATTTAAAGTATTCATAAATTTAAAATTCATTTTTTGTCTAAATTTTTAATTAATTTTTATAAATTAAAATTATTATTTTAAATATTAAGCTTTAATTGAATATTAAATAATTATTTACCCCCTAAATTTTAAAAAAAAGTATTGAAAATCAATTAAGATTTCCAAGAATATTTATTGTTAAATTTATATTTTAAAATTTAAATTATTCAAAATAATTTATTTTTAAATTAAAAATAAGTTTTATCTTATAATTAATTTATAAATAAATTAAATATTTTTAAAGATTATAACTAAGATTTTATCTGATTTATATTTCTTTTATTATAATCTGTGTTTCCTCCTCCGTTTTTGGAGAATATTTGTTTTATAACACCATAAAATGTTTTTAAAACCATTGGACCATCTATTAAAAATTCTTTAATTAAATATTGTGGTCTTAAATAAAATTTAATAAATGCTTTGGCTTGTATTTTTCTTAAATCACTAATTGAACAATCAATAGTTTCTAAAATTGGTGAAATTAAAGTAAATTTTGACCAATCTTTAACTTTTATTAAATTTTTCTCAAATGCTTCTTTATAGAACCTAGTTCCAGGGTATGGTGTTGCAAGACTGTATATTGCATAATTTGGTTTTAAGCTATGAACAAATTTAATTGTTTTATTCATTGCTTTTTTAGTATCTCCAGGCATTCCTAAAGCAACAGAAGCTATAGTTCTAATTTTTTTCTCATGAGCTATTCTAAATGCTTCTTTAATTTTAGGAATATTTGTTCTTTTACCCATTTTATCAAGAACATTTTGGTCTGCTGATTCAACACCCATAAATATACATATACATCCAGATTGTTTCATTTTTTCAAGAACTTCTTCATTTAATGTATCTACTCTTGCAGTACAACCCCACATTATGTTAATATTTCTATTTATGATTTCATCACAGAGTTCTTTTACTCTTTTTTTATTTATTGTAAAAGTATCATCCATAAAAGCTATTGTTTCAATTCCATAATCATATTTTAAATGTTCTATTTCATCTACAATATTTTTAATACTTCTTCTTCTAATTTTACGACCATGCATTGCTGCAGATGAACAAAATGAACATTGTATTGGACAACCTCTACTTGTAATCATTGTACTCATATGAGTATCCATATTTAATAATTTATAATGATCCATTGGAAGAAGATGTAATGCTGGGAATGGAAGTTCATCTAAGTCCATGATTGGTTCTCTATCTGGAGTTACAATCATTATTTTATCACCATTCTCATTTTCTTCTTCATAGACTATTCCTTTAACTCTTGATAAATCTCCACCTTTTTCTATGGTTTGAACTAAATCTAACATGGTGTATTCACCTTCACCACGTATAACAAGGTCTACATTTTCATCATGTAATGTTTCTTCAAAGTTAAATGTTGGATGGTATCCACCTAAAATTACCATTGTATCAGGAATAGTTTCTTTAACTATTTGTGCGCTTTCTAATGCACTACCAATAGTTGGAGTAAGTGCAGATATTGATACGATATCTGGATTTTCTTTTTTAATTCTTTCTGATAAGTCTTCTAAGGTATAATCTAGTGCACATGCATCAACTATACTTACATCATAATTATTTTTCTCAAGTACTGCAGCAATATATGCCATACCTAATGGGGGTGCAATTACTCCCATAAATTTATATTTTGATGCTGTTTGTGGTGGGTTTATAAAGGTTATTTTCATAGTATCCCCTTTTTTTAAATTATTACATTAATTTATTTTATATTAATATATAATAAATTGTTTTGTTTATAAAATATATGCTTATTTTTATTTTTTATAAAATTATTTTTTTGCTTAAGACATTTTTAATTATTTATCTTTAAATAGAATTTTAAAATTATTAAAATATATATCTTATTTTTTAAAATAATTGTGTATTTTTTAGTAGATAATCTTCATGTTCTTTATCAAGTATTTTAAGAGCAGCTATATTCTGAGGACTTGTTGTTGATCTTTCTTCTACTAAATTTCTTAAACTTCTATTTTTCATATGCCATCTTACTTCTCTTAATACTAAATCTAATGTATTTTTATTATATTCTTCAATTTCTTTTCTTTCCATATTTTCATATATTTTATAAATATTTAAGTCATAATTTTTAGTAGGAGTCATAAGAACATTCATATAACTATAATATTTACTTGAATCTATTAAAAATCCATCAACCCCCATATATGAAAGTAATGGTATGAAAGAGCATTCTGAAAATGGGAATATTAAAAAACTATTTGGATTAAGATTTTCTCTTAGATTAACAATTAATTCAACTAAATCTTTTGGATGTTGTAATAAATCATCTCCATTTGCTATTAAAAACATATTATATCCTAATTCTTCTAATTTATTGCAACAATCAATACGTAAATCAATATATTTTCCACCTTGAATAACTGCAATATCTGAGTTTTTAAATACTTCTTCATCTGATGATTTTTTAATTGTTTCATCAACACTCCATTTAGCTAATTCTTTTTCAATATTATATGCAAGTCCTTGATTATCTGCTATTTTAAAATCTTTAGTATCTATTAATAAGGGTGTTTTTATTTTATTTAAACGACCAAATCTTCCAGGCCCATCATGTGATTTAATTTCAAATTTATTCATAGTATCCTCTTGATAGATGTTTTTCTATAAAAAATTTTTTATATATTTAATAATAAATAATCTTGGATTTTTTATATATAATATATTATAATAATTATTTTTTTATATATTTTTAATAATTTTTTGAATATCATTTCATAAATTTCATATATTGATGTCACCTTTTAGGTTACAGTTTTGAATTTTTTAGTAATCTTTATATACTATTCTATTAAAAATTATATTAAGGATTTGAGGTAAATTAGTCCTGTGATTTTCCTAGGGTGTGTTTTTCATGTCTGTGTTTTCTTTTATTAAATCTTTATTTGGAAAAAATGAAGATAATAAAAAGGCTAAAGAAGTTAAAGTTAAAGCTTCTGTTAAATTTGAGAAATCTAAACAGACATCTTCTGATAATGCCATTAATGAAAATGGTGTTTCTGGAATTAAATCTTCTGAACCAATAACTAAAAGTTCAAATGATGAAGTAAAACCTCCTGTTGAAGAAGTTAATACTTCTACAATTGATGAGGAAACTAAATTAGATGATTCTATTAAAGAACCAGAAGTTTCCCAAAAAGAAATTATTAACTCTGAAGATACTTCTGAAGAATTAGTTAAAGATGAAATTTCTAATTCTGAAAGTTTAAGTGAAAATGAAGAAGTATCTGAAGAAAAAACTGTTTCTGTTGAAGAAACTGAAGTTTCTAATCCTGAAGAATCTTCTGAAGAAGAAATTGATGAAGTTAAAATTTCAGTTGAATCTGAAGATAATTCTGAAGATGAAAACGAAATGGATAATGAGAGAGATAATATGACTTTATTAAAAGATAATGATATTTATACAATGGATGACATCGATGAAGATTTCAAACAAAGATTTATTGATGCAGGTCTTGAAACAGTAGATCACTGTTTCCAATGTGGTACTTGTGGTGGAAGTTGTCCATCTGGTAGAAGGACTCCTTACAGAGTAAGACAAGTTGTTAGAAAATGTTTATTAGGATTAAGAGAAGAAGTTATTTCTGATCCTGCTTTATGGATGTGTACTACTTGTTACACTTGTCAAGAAAGATGTCCTAGAAGTGTAGAAATTGTTGAAGTTATTAAATTTGCACGTAACGAAGCTGCTCATGCTGGTTACATGGCTGATGCACACAAAGCTACTGGTAGGTTCGTATTAGAAACTGGTCATGCAGTACCAATTAATGATAAATTCAAAAACTTAAGAAAAGAAATTGGTCTTCCTGAAGTACCTCCAACAACTCACAAATATCCAGAAGCTTTAAAAGAAGTTCAAGATATTTGTAAAATCTGTGAATTTGATAAATTAATTGGATATGAAGGATTATAGGAGGAATTTTAATGGAAATTGCATACTTTTTAGGTTGTATTGTAAATAACCGTTACCCTGGTGTAGAAAAAGCTACTAGATTATTATTTGATAAATTAGGTGTAGAACTTAAAGATATGGAAGGAGCTTCTTGTTGTCCTGCTCCTGGTGTATTTGGTTCTTTCGATCAAAAAACCTGGGCAGCTGTTGCAGCACGTAACCTTTGTCTTGCTGAAGAAATGGGAGACGACATTGTCACTGAATGTAACGGATGTTTCGGTTCTTTATTTGAAGCAAATGAAATGTTAAAAGAAAACAGTGAAAAAAGAGATGAAATCAACGAAATCTTAGCAAAAACTGGTGATCATGAATTTAAAGGTACCATTAATGTAAGACACTTTGCTGAAGTATTATATAATGATGTTGGTTTAGATAAAATCTCTGAATTATTTGAAAAACCTTTAGATATCAATGTTGCTGTACACTACGGATGCCACTTCTTAAGACCTACTGCTGAAAAACAAATTGATGATGCAGAAAACCCATCTATTTTAGATGAATTAGTTGAAATCACAGGTGCTAAATCTATTGACTATGACAACAAAATGATGTGTTGTGGTGCAGGTGGAGGATTAAGAGCTAGAGATAAATCTGTAAGTACTAGTTTCACCCATGAAAAACTTGAAAGTATGAAAAAAGCAGGTGCTGATTGTATTGTAGATGTTTGTCCTTTCTGCCACTTACAATTTGATGTAGGTCAAGGTGAAGTTAAAGAACAATATGGTGATGAATACGATTTACCTGTTTTACACTTAGCACAACTTTATGGTTTAGCTATGGGATTATCTCCTGAAGAATTAACTTTAGGTGCTCAACAAGTAAGTTCTGAACCACTTCTTAAAAAATTAGGTTACTAAATTTTTTTATAGAGATTTTTTATCTCTATTTTTTTATTCATTTATACTATTTTTTGTAGTTTTTAATTATTGTTTTATTTTTTATTATTGTTTTTTAGTATTTTATTTTTTAAAATCCTTCTAATTTTTTAAAAAAGCTTTATTAAATTTAAATTTTAACTATAAATACTATTTATATTATTAAAAAAATAGTTTCAAACAGAAATATTATTTTTTTAGAATTTTTATTAAAAAAACTTTTATATAACTTTTAATTAAAATAGAATTAACAAAATTTTGATGTATATATAATATAAATTATATATTATATTTATAAATTTTTTAGTTTAAAACGTTGAGGTGGTTTAATGTTTATAGCTACATTAGGTGGATTATTTAAATATGAAGATTTACCTGAGGAATATGGTCCTTATGTAAAATTCAAAGCAACTATTGAAAAAAGAGAAGTTAAAAATGATGATTTAATAGCTATTTTGGATATTACAGGGACTACTAGTCATCATGTTCTTTTTTTAGATTCATATGATAATATAGATCAAATTAAAGAAGAACTAAAAGATGCAGATGCTAAGGTCAACGTAAATACATTAAAAATATTAGAAGGTCATTTATGAATTTACCAGCAGAACAGGTATGGCTTGTACTTTCCGAGTTTTTATCTGATTTAATCAAAAGAGATATTGAAGTTCCGACAGATATTAATAAAAACATGGGATTTACTAAAACACAAATTAGTTTTTATAAAAAAGATACATCTCATCCAGATATGATTAAAGAACTTTCAAAAGCTAATATAACTTTATCTGAAATGCAAAACAAATTACTTGATGTTGCATCAGAAAATGTTTCTGAAGAGTATGCTAATGAATGGTTTGATAAGTTAAAAAGAGCAAATAGGGGAGAAAAATTATATGATACTCCAGATATTCACTCTAAATTTAATTTAAATCCACCACCAGGATTTTCTACTGGTCGTATAACTTTGAAAAAACCAATAACTGAAGATAGAGTTCAAGAAATTGCAGAATATTATGGTTTAATAATTGAATTTGAAGATGATGTAACTTTATCTTTATATGGTGATAAATCTGATGTTAAAAAAGGAATTCAAGAAATGGCGGGCTTCTTTTTTGACTAATATTTTTTTATTTTTCTTTTTTTCTTTAAAATTTATTGTTAAATTCTTAAGTTTTATATTTAAATAATTCTAAGCTATTTTTTTTATTTATTATTTAAATCTTATTCTGTTTTTTAATTTTTGGATTTCTTGCTTTCTTGATTTTTAGAATAAACTTTCTAATATTGATTTTTAAATATTATTTTTTTATAAAAAATAAGATTTTAAAAGCCATAATTTTTTTAATATTCATTTATTTTTAAATTTAGAATAAATTTTATAATAATTTCAAAATAAATTTAATTAATTTATATATGATTTTTGTTTAAACTTTAAAATTATTTTCTTTTAAATCTTTATTTATTTAAGATATTTTATTTAATTCATATAGAAAATTTTATTATATTATGGATAAAATATTATTAATTATATTATAATTTTTAAGAGGTGCTTCTGTTGAAAATTTTATCAATTAGTGATATTCACAGTGAAAAAAATGAAAATTTTTTTGAATATTTAAAGAATAATGAGGAGAATATTGATTTAATATTAATTAATGGGGATTTAACTGATTTTGGACCATTAGAGTTTGCATCAGACTTTCTTAATAAAATTTCTGATTTAGGTTTTGATGTTTTTGCAGTTCCAGGTAATTGTGATCCTAATGGAATTTGTAATGTTATTACTGATACAAATGCAGTTTGTCTACATAATCAAATTATTGCATATGGTGATGTTGTAATATTTGGATTTGGAGGATCTAATGAAACACCATTTGATACACCTGGTGAATTTAAAGACCCTCATATATATGATGCAATTAAAGAGTTATATGCTGAATATGATTTCATGGCTAATGATAAAATACCTAAAGTAAAAATATTACTTACTCATGCACCACCTTTTGATACTAAAGCTGATAAAATACCCGATGGTTCTCATGTTGGTAGTAAAGCTTTAAGGAAAGCTATTGAAGAATTTAAACCTGATATTAATTTATGTGGTCATATTCATGAAGGAAGGTCAATAGATAAAATAGGTGATACTATTGTTGTAAATCCAGGTATGCTTAAAGAAAATTATGGATGTTTAATTGATATTGATGAAGATTCTTTAGATTATGATGTTGAAATTATTTCTTTTATTGAATAATTTCATTTAATTATTTTTTTTATTTTATTCTTGTTTTATTTGTTTATTTTTTATTTTATTCTTATTTCTTTGTTTATTTTTTAAATGTCTTTTTTATTATTTTTAGATTAATGATTTTTCTAGAACTTATTTTTTCTTTAAATTTAATTTATTTCTATTTTAATTGTTTTTTATTGTGTATACTATTTTTTTTAAGAAAAAAGATTTAGTAAATTTTATTATATATAAATTTAATAATATACATTAGGTAAATAATATCTTTGAATATTCTATAATTCATATAATAATATTTTTAGTATTTAGTTTTTTATTTAATTAATATTTAATTTTTTATAATGTGTTCATTAAATGGTTAGAGGCGTGATGAAATGATTTATGTACAAGGAGAAGTTAGTGGAAAAAAATATACGGAACCGTTTTCTAAAGGTGTTTTAGCACGCTCTTTAATTCGGGCAGAAATGAACTTAACTAAAGCTTATGATATAGCAAATTCTATTGAAAATAAACTTAAAAATGAGAATATTGAAGTAATAGCTATAAAAGATTTAGTAGAAATTATTGTTGAAGTTTTAAAAACTGTTGATCCAATTATTGCTGAGAAATATATTAATTGGAGAAAAATTAGAAAATCTCAAGAACCTTTAATCATTTTAATTGGTGGTGCATCTGGTGTTGGTACATCTTCAATAGCTTTTGAAATAGCTAATCGTTTAGGAATAAGAAATATGATTAGTACTGATATGATTCGTGAGGTTATGCGTAAAATTGTTTCAAAAGAATTGTTTCCTGTAATTCATAAATCTAGTTTTAATGCATATAAAGTTATGAGAATACCTTCTCCTCCTGAGTTTGATGAAGTTATTGCAGGTTATAAAAATCAAGTTGATGCTGTAGCTGTTGGAGTTGCTGCTGTAATTGAAAGATCTTTAGATGAAGGTATAAGTATTGTAATTGAAGGTGTACATATTGTTCCAGGTTTTATTAAAGAAGATCTTTTAGAAAGAGATAATGTTGTTCTTTTTACTTTACAAGTTAGTGATGCAAATATTCATAAAGAAAGATTTTATTCAAGAAGTAGGCAAATGTGGGCTAGGAGACCTTTAAAAAGATATTTAGATAATTTTTATTCAATTAGAAAAATTCAAAGATATATTGTAATGCAGGCTAATAAATATAATATACCTGTAATTGAGAATATTAATGTTTCAAATACTATTGATTATATGATTAAAACTATTACTAAAGTTTATGGAGGTAATAATAATGAGTAAATTAGGGAATTTAAAAGTTAAAGATTTGATGACTAAAGAAGTTATAACTACTGATCCTAATCAAGAGGTTGTTTTCGCTTTTGAAAAACTAATGAAAGAGAAAATTAGTTCAATGCCAGTTATTGATAATAATAAAATGGTAGGTATTGTAACTGCAACTGATTTAGGCCATAATCTTATTTTGGATAATTATACTTTAGGTACTAAAGTTGTTGATGTTATGGTAAAACAAGTTGCATTCGTTAATCCTGAAAATTCTATTATTGATGCAATAAATGAAATGAATAATAATTCTCCAGGTAAATCTATTATTAATCAATTACCTGTTTTAGATCATGGTAAACTTGTAGGTATTTTATCTGATGGTGATATTATTCATGCATTAAAAGATGAACTTTAAGTTTTTTCTTGAAATTTTTATAATTTTTAAAATAGTTTATTAAATTTAATTTTAAATTAAAATTTTTATAAAAATTAAGGTTTTAACACTTTTTTTTTATTTTTTTTATCTTAAAATATTTTATATAAATTTTTTAAATTAAATATTATTTTAACTTCTTAATTAGACATAATTTAATATAATATAATTTATTTATTCTAATTTTAATGTTTTTAATTATAATTTTATTAAATAATATAATTTTATTTAATTATTTTCTTTATAAAGACTAATAATTTCTTTATTTTTGAATTTAAGTAGTATTCAATTATTAATTTAAAGTTTATAATTATGATTAGTAACATTTATATAATATTATGTCAATATATTACTATGGCTAGACTGGAGGGTTAGGGGTCCTCTGTAAGCACACATCCCCTTTGGTGCAGTTGAAATCTGAAAGGCGGCTTTTGGATATAATAAAGGCCTTAAAAATTGATATGGAAACTTCGTCCTGCAGGATTAATGGTGTCTTGGTTTTTACTGGAGGGTAAAAATTATTAGGCTTTATTGTAGGAATGTGTCAGGTCCGGAAGGGAGCAGCTCTACTATTTACAATTAATGCTTGTAGAGTAGCGGAGTGGAGTTGATTTTTAAGATAACCTCTATTGTTGAATTTAGTCCACTTTCAGATGTGCCATTTTTTTTAAAATATTATATTTTATATTAAATAATATTGAAAAATAGAAAAGTTTTTATATTATTTTAAATATAATACTAATAGTTAATTGATATTTGACTTAATTCTATTTTTTTTCATTTGTCGGGATGGCCCAGCCTGGTACGGCGTCGGACTGCTAATCCGATTATCTCATGGATAACACGGGTTCAAATCCCGTTCCCGGCGTTTATTTTTGTTTTAACTATTTTTTTATTTTCTTTATTTCTTTTTATAAAAATATTTAAATACTATACTATTTGTTTTCAATCACTGTTTAGGTCAACCCTTTATAAGCACCTGCATAAAAAAGTATATACTATGACTATCAATGATCCTTATTTTAATAAATTTTTGAAAATGAAAAACTTGTCCCCTGCAACAGAGTTAAATTATAGTAATGTGATAAAATACTTCACAGAAGCAAATAATATTACATTCACTGAATTTGTAAAGAAAACGAAAAATGAACAATATGATTATATCCAGGACAACAGGATAATCCGTTATGACCCTGAGTTCTCAGATATTGCTGTGTATATAGATACATTCATTGAAACAGTGCAAAAGAATGGTGCAAGCAATGTAACCATAAACGGCTACCTAACAAAACTGAAAGCAGTACTTAATTTTTTTGATATACAATTACCAAGATTCCCAGAGTTACCAGATGACTCCCAAGAATGGTATCCGCTAACAAAGGAAGAAATAAAATACATTATAAACATTTCAGACATCACTTACAAAGCAATAATACTATTCCTAACTACTACAGGTGTAAGAAGAACTGACCTTGTGAATTTCACAATAAAAGACTTTATGAAGGCAACAAAAGATTATCATAATTATACTGATGTAGATGAATTTATAGATCATGCACCCAGTGGTATGGTTCCTTTTTTTGATTTTTATCCTCAGAAGACTAGGAGGCATAATATTGAGTGTAAAGTATGTTGTACACCAGAATGTTCAAATATGATATTGCTTATGCTTCGTGAAAGAAAGCAGACTATGAAAAAATTATACCCAGAACTTGTAATTTCAGGTGATGATAAGCTATTTTCAACAAAAAGAAAACATTACAAAGAATCAATGAAACCATCAACAATAACAAATGTATTCTATCACAAACAAATCAAATTAATGCAAGAAAGAAGAAGAGTACTTGACTATAAACTTGTTAATAATGAGATTTCAAAAGAATTACATGATTCTTTACTGCATGAAGAACCTAGCTTCAGTCCACATGCATTAAGAAAGTATTTTATTACAAATGTTGCTGAAAATGTGGGGAATCTTCGTGTTTGTGCTTTAATGGAAGGACACCGCCCCCCAATGGGCTTAGACCGTAATTATGTTAAGATTTCTGATAAACTTGTAAAAGAAGAATACTTAAAAGTAATACCCGCATTAACATTTAAAGATGTTAAAGTTGATTTCCTTACCAGTAAACGAAAAATAGAATTAGAAGAAAAAATAAAACATCTGGAGAAGGAGAATAAGGAAATCCGTAGGAATATTCATGATGAAGCAAAAAGAGCTATAAATACTGTTTTATCAGAATACTTCCCAGAAAAATAAAGCTAGAAAAAAAGATAACAATTATATGGTGTAGTATTTATGGATGAAAATTTAAAATACAATTCTGAAAAATTTAAAACAATGATTCATTATATTATTAGTCGTTGTGAAAATAAAGATAATTTTGATAATGTAGTATTATACACATTATTATATTTCTCAGATTTTAATTACTATGAATTATATGAAGAACCTATTACTGGGGAAACATATAGTAAAAAAGCGATGGGTCCTGTACCTATCCATTTTCTGGAGGCTATTAATGAATTAATTGATGAAGGGAAAATCTCTGTAAACAGGAAAAGATAATAAAAAAAAGGGGAAAATTTTTATTTATTTTTTTTATAAACCTTTTTTTTAATAATTTATTTTTTTTTAGTCTGTTACATCAGCTATACCATATTCAGCTGTTGTACTTGACTCTTTTGTAACTTTCCCGTTTTTAATTATCTGTATTTTTAATTCACCATCACCACTGTCTCTTTTCTGTGCATTTGCACTTATTAAGTCAGTAGTACTATCACTTACATTTATTGTTTCAGTACCAGATCCTTCTATTGATTTACTGTTTCCAGTACCGTTTGCTAGTGCTCCACTCCATGAACCGTCATAAATTACTTTTACTTGGGTTCCACTTACTGTATTATCATTTGTACCAGTATTAGTACTAGTGGTGGTTGTAGTTGTATTGTTACTAGTTGATGCACCAATTATTCCTAGTATTATGAATATTATGATAATACCTAATACAATTTTTAGTTTTTTATTCATATTATTTACCCCCTAAAAAAATAATATTCAGTTTTTTTAGGTGTTTATTACTTTTGTTTTTAATAATTATTATTTTTTCCGATTTAAATTTTTTACACATATAATATTATTATTATTTTTATTTGAACAGTAAACCACTTTTACAGTCTACTGGTTAAACATGAAAAAATGATTTGCATGTATTTCAAAAATCTGTGTTGAACAAAAACATAACATATACTAGTATATGTTGAACATTAAGCTATTTTAATGTTTAATCAGTGAATAGATAAATATTTATATAGAAAAACAGAAAATAAACAATAAAGAAAAAAAATATTAGTAATGTAATTAATGATTTTCTAGCTATTTTATTATTATTATTATTATTATTAAATTAATAATAATATAATATAATATATAATACACTTGAAATCCAACCATTACAAGTATTTCAACTGAAAAAAATAATCTATATAATACCTGTACATACTTGTACATACAGTATGTACATGTATGTACACACATACCTTTGAAAAAAATTTTAAAAAAATAAGAATTAAAAAAATTAGTTAAAAAATAATCTTAGAGTCAAACGATTAAAAATCAATGCGCCAACAAAAAATTTTTAATCTCCTCTAAGATTTGGTTACAAAAAATAAAAAAAGCATCTCGAAGTGATAACATTTTTTATAGTAACCACTTCTATTTTTAATTTTTATATTATTTAATATTATTTAAAATTTTGAAATGTTTTTATTATTATTTGATTTTTCAACAATAATATACATTTCATCATTTTTTGTTTCAATTTTCCAATTTAATTTTGAACCATGTTCCAAATTTAATGCATTTATTATCTCTTTGGGGATTGTTGTCCTTAAGGATTTGGATCTAGGATTGGTTCGTGTTACATTGGATTCTGTTTGAATCATTATCATAACCTCTATTTATGTTTTTAATTTTATTTATATATTATAATATTAGACTTTATATTATATATAATTATTCTAATAATAATATAATATTAACCTAAATATAGGCAACATTTATATACTATAAAAACAAAAGTATGTACAAGAAAGAATTACAATCGCCAAATCGTAATTCTTCCTAAAAAATTTAAACTCGAAGTGATAGCATGATAAAAGTTAAAAAAGGATTTATCCTTCAAAGGGACGCTTATGTCCTTGAAGAGGATGAAAAAGAATTATTTTTGCAGTTCCAAAAATTCTACGAAGACTACAAATCTGGAGTCTTTGTAGAAAAATCTGCAAAAGAAATGTCAACTGATTTTATACAAACACAATATGCATCTCAAGGTGATTGTGATGTTTAACCCAAAATATGAGTTAGATCCTGACCAATATTTCGAAGAAGTGTATCTTCTTCAAGAGCCTGCTGATGACTTGGACCTTGATTTTGATAGTGAAAATTATGGATATCTTAAGTATATTCAGAGGATGGGGGAAGAACACTATGACCATTAAGAAACTATTAACATCTGATGTTGATTCAGATGTTATAAACCCCGTAATAGAAGCTTTTTTACAAACACAAACCAGTTTGAAGGAGGATTACAGTATTGAAGAATTAGAAAAATTCTTCAATGAACAATACTCCAGAGGAAACCAATCTAACAAAGATTGGTTAGCTATTTGGAACTTCAATAAGGTGATTACTGAGTTTAGAGGTGTTTCATCATGAATTTAAAACAATTAAAAGAAGAGCTTACAAGTAAGCTCTTCAATGATATTGATAATCTGCTTTCTGAGTACAGATTTGCAATGAAAGCAGTAGAAAACCTTGAAAAATCAAACCTTCACAGGAGGGATGATGAATATGACTACTAAATCAATTTATCAAAAAATTGGGGAGGTTCAATATGCATTATTGAATATGGAACTCCCAAAAAGTGGGTATAATAAATTTGGGAAATTTCATTATTTTGAACTTAAAGACATCATGGGACCAATTGTTACTGAATGTTATAAGCAAAAATTACTGCTTACATTCTCTTTTATGGAGGATTATGCAGTGTTGAAGATTAGGGATAATGAGTCTGGTGATTTGTTTGAATCTAATCGGGTTTCAGTACCTGAACTTCATGAATTGAACAAGGGTATGAACATAATGCAGTCATATGGTAGTTATATGACTTACCTCAAAAGATATTTGCTTATGAATACTTTTCTCCTTGTGGAGGATAGTTTTATTGATTCAAATGCTGCTGAAGATAAATATCTTCATGATACTCCTGAAAAGCAGCGGGTTGTAAAGAAACCTGCTGTTAATGATGAGGTTAAACTTGAAAAGCCTGAGGATTATCTTAAGTTTTTTGAGAATAACCTAATAAAACAGGGGTTAAATGTGAATACTATCACTTTGTATAAGATGTGTACTTTGTATGCTAAATCACATAATGATTTTAATCAGAAAGAAGTTCGTGAGTTAATTAAACAGAAATATGGGGGTAAAAAATGAGGTATAATCCCCCAAACAGGATATTTAAAAAAGCTTCTGAAATAAGGGACTTGGATATTCGTCCGGTCTTTGTTAGTGGTGATGAAATTCAACTTGAATTTCATTCATCACAAAACGGTCCTAACCTCGTAACTGTGAATGATTACGGGTTGTGGAATTGTACCTGTGAAAATTACCAGTTTGGGAAAGCGGGTAAGTATGGAGAATATTGCTGTAAACATATTGTTGCAGCTATTATTTTCATTTCAAAGTACAAAGGACAGTTGCAAAGCATGGTTAAAGAAGATAATTCTTCTATACAAACAACATTTTAAGGGTGATTTTTCATGGGAACAAAAAGATTGCCAAAAGAAGAATTTATTGGTGCAAGAGTAACAAGAGCTGATAAAGACTTCTTAAAAAAGCATGGTGTTTCTGGAGGGGAAGCAATCAGCAAATATTGTGAATTAATGAGAAACAAGAAAGAATTCTTGTTTGCAGAGAAAAAATTAATTGAAAATCAATTAGCTATTAAAAAAAAGGAGATTTTTGATATTGAAATGCGGTTAGATGATGTTAAAAGTCAAATTTCTGAATTAAAGCAGAATGAAAATAAATCTATTGAGGATCATTGTATTGAAGCGGTTGCAGAAGTTATTATGGATAAAGGGTTTGCTAAGAATAATGTAGATTATGATATTTTTAATAATGTTCATGTTTTGGATATGGTTTCTAATTATGCTTATAAGTGTGATATGGATTGTGAGGTGTTTAAAAATAAGGTTGTTGAATTTGTTTTACAATAATGTTTAACATTTTTGTGAAGCTATTGTGGGTTGTGTTTAACATTTGATGTTGAAATGTTTAACATTGTTTTGTATAACTTTGTATATTTGTTATACATTGTTTGTTTAACATTATTATTATTATTATTATTATTATTATTATTATTATTATTATTATTATTATTATTATTATTATTATTATTATTATTATTATTAATTTAATAATATAATATATAATATAATACAGTTGAAATCCAACCATTACAAGTATTTCAACTGAAAAAAAATAATCTATATAATAGCTGTATATACTTGTATATACTGTATATACATGTATATACACACATACCTTTGAAAAAAATGTTGTAGGTGGTTATAATGGTTAAAGTTTTGACTAGGAAAGAGTTTGATGATAGGTATGTGTTTTTTGCTTTTGGTAAAAAACAATTAAATGAACAATTAAAAGAGAGAGGGCAGACTGTTGATGATGTGGTTTGTCTTGGTGATGGAATATACTTTGATAAGGAGGGTTGGGAGTATTGTAAGGTTCATCCTTGGAATACTCTTAAATAGCTACATTGGAGTTGATTATTATGAGTGAAGAGTTTAAGAAGAAATGCGATAAATTAACTGAACTTATTGAATCTTGTTGGGATGAAAACAATCCCAACGATGGTTTAACCTTTGATGAACGATTGCAGAAAAGATTGTCTGAGAATCCTGATTTGAAGAAATTTTCAGATGAATATCAAATCTGTGATTAGATTATGTATGTGAATCAGGAGGGGATCATGAAGTACAAACGGGTTCATGGTCCTAGGATTCCTTGTAGTAATTGCAGGTATAATGCAATCAGAATTTCAATAAAGGATAAATTTAAAGTTGATGATTATTGTATCAGATACAATAAATTTATCACTTCTTGCAGTATATTATACCAATGCAAGAATTACAAGGAAAATAGCTATTTCAGACATATTGTATTAGTGATATAAATGGAGTTAATAAAAACAGTATTATGGGTTGTGAGCATTGCAGTGTTATTTGCTGTAATGTGCTTCATAGCAGTAGAACGATAAAATAAATGGAGGGGTTCTGTATGGATTGTGAGCAGCTAGAATATATTCTAGATATAGTGAGTAGTGAAGAGTATATTAAAGTTGATTTCTATGCATATAATGGAATGCCTTTAGGCTGTATAGATAGTACTACTCGTGTTTGGAGTACTGAGAAAGGTTTATTAATTATAGATAATGGGCAATATACTTATTTTATAAATATTGCTGATTTAAGTCATATTATCATTAAAAATAAGAACGAAGAAGTTTATGAAAGTATTAATAAAGTAGAAGAAGAAATTTTATCAGGCAAAAATTGGATTGTATTTGATTGGAGTAGTGTTAATGAAGAAAGAAAAAAACAAAACCTCCCCAAAATCAGCAATCAAGCAATGAAAGACGCATACATTGCTGAATTATTAGAAGATTTGACAGAAGAATACAATCAGATGAAGATGGAGTATCAGTATCTTCACGAAATCTGGAAATTTAAACTAAGAAACAACATTTAAAAAAAAGAAGGAGTTGATTATATATGAATGTATTAAATCAAGAAATTCAGGCACTACAGTATACTATTGTGTTTCATCAGAATTATTTGGAAAGGTTTGAAAATGCAATCATGTATGCTGATTTGACATTGACTGAAAAAAGAGAATATCAAAAACGGATTGAATATCATCAGCAACAAATAAAGAAGGCAGCTGAAGAATTAAATATCCGTTTAAATGAAGCAAAAGACCTATGACAAGCATGGCAAAAACTGTCCAGTTAACCCTTGAAGGCGAAATATACTACAAAAACAAGTGTATATACTGCGGAAAAGGGTTTAACAAGACAGAAAACAAACAACTATACTGTTCTGACTATTGCAGGACTCAGGCAAGAAAAGAACAAAAAGCAGAATACCAACGGAGAAGAAGGAAGCTTATCCGTGATGGTGTGCTTATTGTGCATGATAATGAGAAAGCACCACTAGGTTCAAGTTTTCTTAGTAAACATGCACATAAGGATTTTGTAAGAGAGCGTAATGCTCTTTTGAAGGAAAAAAGGAGATTAGGTTTATAAAAAAAAGAAGTTGAAGGAAAAGACCTAAATAGTCTTTTCATTACTATTTTTTAAAAGATTAATTAGTTTTTCATTGAAGCTATTTCCTTCAATTTCATCAAATCTTTGTTTTGTACTTATAGAAACTCTGAAACTTAATGTTTCAGTCTTATAAGCATATTTATCTATATGATTTTTGTATAAATCACAGATAAATTTGAAAAGATTTTTTTTCCTTTCATGATCATTAAGTGTTTCATCACTTAATAAATCATTATATCTGTTTAAAAGTTTTAGTTCAATTTCGTCTTCACGGAACCAGGTGTCTGTTCCGCATGATAGTCCCATACCGCTAAAGTATAAGGATATCATGTAGCCGAAGCTACATGATTCAAATTGAGTTAAATTCATTTTTTCTATTCCGATGTAAACAGCATATGCGGTCCACCGGTTTGATTCAGAGTCAGATACTCTGAATCCTAGTTCTTTTTTGTTGATGAACTCTTGTAAGAATTCATCAGTTATTTCTTCTTGACTTATTTCTTTGATTTTTGTATTATCAAAAAACATATCTATCACTGTATATTATTTTTTGTAAACAATTATATATAGTTTATTGTTTTAAGGTAAAAAATAAGATTTTCTACCTTAAACAATATTTTTTAATTAACTCTTCAAGCTCAGCAGTGTACTCCACTACGTAACCTATTGCTCCTGCTCCACCAGTTTCAACATTATTCCTGCTCCAATCTGCTCCATCAAAACCATTATTTTTAAGGAGCCAGATTTCATTTTTTTCTTTATTTATGATAAACATCCTACCCCCTCCGTAGATATTCCACTCGTAGGAAGGGTCTTCATATTCAGTTCCTTCAGGTTTAGCTTTTTCGGGGGTTTCTGCTTCCTCAAAAGCTTTCATGATTTTTTCTTTAATTTCTTTTTGTTTTCTTTTTTCTTCTGCTGCTTTTTTCCTTTCTTCTTCAGCTTTTTTCTGACGATATTCTAACCTATTTTCCGGTTTAATCATATTGCTTAATCTTTCTTCTACTTCATAAGGAGCAGTAGTAACCCATCCGGTTATAGATCCTACTGCGTCAAATTCATCATCCTCAGGATTATAATTATTGTACCAGAATAAATCTTTGATTTTTTTCCAGACATCATAATCCACACGGGTGGATAATTTGTAATAGTTTAATCCACTACTCCAGCTTTTTCCGCTGCAGTAAAGGTGGAGGTTTTCTTTTCTTTGTTTTTCCATTTCTTGTTCTTCTTTTTTAAAATCCTCCGGAGTTTTAATTACTTTAATTTCTCTTCCGCAAGAGTTGCATTTAACGATGTTTTCTTTAGGGAAATATTTGAGGGTGAAACCTTTTTCCACAAATATTTCTGTTTTTACTTTTCTTGACATTCCTGCTTTATTTACACATTGTCCACAAATTAATTCTTTTTTAGGGGTTGCAAAAACAATATTATCTTTGTTGACTAACCCATTCATTTTTTTTCCTTTACTATTTATTAATACAATATTTTCCATAATATCACCAGTTGTATATTTTTTGAAGTATCTTTATACTTCCTTGTATACTTATTTATGCAAACAAGTATATAAACTTTTCTATTAAATAGCTATTTTTTTAGTAGTGTATTTGTCCACCTTATATATTGAAGAATAAAACTTTTTTTTATTCTTTATCATATTATCCTTTTTTATTAGAAAGGATAATGAAGTAAAATTTGGTTTAAAATTTAGTGAATATAAAATACCCAAAAAAAGAAGTATCTGGGGGATTGAAGAAAGAAGAATGTTTTCTTCTATTATATTCTCTCTTTTTTTTAATCCTACTGTAAAAAAAGTCTGTTAAAAGAAAGTATTATTGATAGTTAAAAATTAAAGTTTTTATTAAAAAAAGTTAATGAAATAATTTATTAATAAAGTTAAATTAAAAAGATAATTTAATTTAAACCCCCCTAAAAGAGAGAGGATACTGGAGGGGAAAACATTTCATTATTCTTTTACTCTTTCCCCAATACTTCCTTTTTCAAGTATTGAAACCATATTAAACCAAAGTATTTGTTTGTGTAGTTTAGGGAAGTAACACTCCCCACCATGAAAACATTGGATTGTAATTTAGGATATAATTTGACTGTGTATAATGGTTATTTCAGCTATTTAAATAAACACGTTTTAATAAATTCAACATTTTATATCTTATACCTTGATTAGTTAAATTATAAATCTTTTAAATCTTAAATTAAATATATTGGACGAATAAGAAACACGTAAATATTTGTACTGCATTAATAATTCCACACGTTAGACATATTTATAAGTCCGCTTGTATCATATTATCTTGCTATTTAGTTATATTTCACTCTTTGAAATAGAATTCTTATTAAAAAACACAGTCCAAACCTATATTACAACCATGGAGGGGGTGTTGCTTCCCTAAACTACATAAAACATGATATAAATTACTATTTTTTCACAATTACACTTAACTGCTTATTTTTTAATGATTATCGTACTTCTGCAGGTTTAGAAAGAAAAACTTGCAAAACCCATAAAATGGAGGAAAAGGAAAATGAAGCTTAAAGAATACCCCGAAGAAACAATAAAACAAGTACTAGCAGTATATGATGAAATGATACTACAAATACTAGACTACCACTACTTCAATTTTGATGATTATAACAAAGAAGATATACAAGACTGTCTTGAAAAAATACTACTCAACCTTGAATACAAACCAGAAACACAGAATCTGTATATGGATCTGTATGATTCTGAAAGTGTTGATGTATTCAGATTATCCTTTGAAATTCAGAAAAAAATTAACAGGGGAGAAATAGGATAATATTTTCGGTGTTCTATTTGTCCACCTTATAATTTGAGAATATACCAAATTATTCTTTATAAAATCCGTAGGAGGTTATGTTACAATTTTTCTCAAAGCTACAAAAAACTGGAAAAATAAAACAATGCGATGAATGCCACAACACAAACATAATGTATGATTCATCACATGACGAAATCTTCTGCCACGATTGTGGATTAGTACTTTTGCAAAATTATCACAATTATATGAAAAACGAACCAGAAAAAAAGCATAAGAGGAAAAACAGTAACAAAACCCCAAGAAACGGAATAAGATACTTTGAATATTCTCTACAAAGATATATACAATATAAAACCTCCAAGAAAGAAAAAAGAACATGGAAATAAAAAGATAATCCTTGCTCTTCCTGTGGGGGCTGGTAGGTGCAAAACGAAAACCACTATTTTTTATATAATATTAAATCCTACACCCCCACACAGAAAAATGGTATTATTTTTTTTTATTCTTCTTTCTTTTTCTTTCAATTTATAGCTATTTTTTTTAAAACAAAAATTTTTTTTATAATAATATAATCAAGTATGAAGGAGGTGAAAAGTATGGAGATAGATCAAGCAACAATATCAAGCTATGTTATATTAATTCTCACACCTGTTATGGGTTATTTTGCAGTATCATCAGAAACCGCAAACGCAGTCTACGGATTAATAACTGCAGTAATAGTATTATTCCTTGCAGTTTGGAATGAAAAACATAACAGTACACTCCTCACAGGAGAAAAAAACACTGAAAACGAAGATGAAAATGAAGTTGTAGGAGACTAAGAAGATGAAAGAACAACATGACAACTGCATACATGAAAAAGAAATTGCAGAAATAAGACAACAAATCAAAACACTATACACACAAGACGCACGTATAGAAAAAACCCTAGACAAAATAGACTCAACCCAGGAAATGCTCCTACAACAAGTAACAACACTAAACACAACAATATCCACACTCAAATGGGCAGTAGCAATATTCATCACAGCAACCGGTGGAATATTCATCTTCCTAACAACAGAACTAATAAAACTAATCTAATAAAATAAATAGCTAAAACACTTTATTAGCTATTTAATCACCCCTTTTTTTAACGTGGTGTATCTATATGAAAGAATGGGAAAGACAAAAAGGAGAATCAAGCAAAAGCTTTGCATGGTTCAAAGTATACAGAAATCTAGGACCACTACGAACCTTCCCCAAAGTCATTGAATACATTGAAAACCCAGAAATTGTAGAAAACATGGGGAAAAGTGTGGTAGATGACGTAAATATTATACCTACACCTACATTAAGACAACTTGAAAACTTAAGTCGGAAGTGGCATTGGGTTAAACGATGTACTGCATGGGATAATTATCATGATGAACAGGAACAGTTGCAATATAATGAAGCCTACCGTCAAACTAAGGATAGGTTGATTGATATGGGTAATGATATTCTTGATGTTACTGAAAATATCTTAGATGAACTTAATGATGATGAGCGTAGTCAAGCTACAAGTAAAGCACATGCAGTAAAAAGTCTTAGTGATAGCTTTGAAAAGACTACTAAGACAATAAGACTGTTATATAATAAGTCTACTGAAATCAAGGACGGTAAAACTGAAGTTAATGCTGAAGTTGAAGCAAAACTTGATAATAATGTTGAACTAGAAACTTCACAGAACATTATTTTAGATCCTGATTATGTTGAGTTGTCTAAGGAGTTGTTGAATAGGTATTCTGAAAATTGAACAATCTTATAATATTGTGTTTTCGGTGTTGAACATGGCAAAATAAATCCTATGGGTTTTTTGAAATCATGGTTTATTTTGTTTAATGTTATCTTATTTTTTATGAACAAAATAGCTATTTCACATAATAATTTTAATATAATCTTATTTTTTTATTATATGGGGGGATATTTTTGAATCAACTACCACTCAACCCAGGAATCTTTGCAATGAAAGCAAGCGAAGGAGCATGGAAACCATACCCCCACCTCAACCTCGTAATAGAACTACTACTTTATGTAATTCAAGGAAGAGTATCACGTACAATGATATTCATGCCTCCAAGACACGGTAAATCAGAATTAATCAGCTACTACTTCTTAACTTGGCTATTTGGATATTTTCCAGATACTCGTGTAATTCTTACTACTCACAGTGCACGTTTTAGTCGTAAGTGGGGTCGTCGTGTAAGAAACCTACTCAAAGCAGTAGGAAAAGACATATTCCCTGAACCCATAGAACTTGCAGAAGACAGCCAGGCTGCTGGTCAATGGGATATAAAAAACCATAAAGGCGGACTAGTAACAGCAGGAGTAGGAGGAAGTATTCTTGGTGAAGGTGCTAATGGATTCATAATAGATGACCCAACCAAAGGATTTAAGAAGGCAGCTTCCAAGACCCACCAACAAGAGCTTAATGATTGGTGGTATACTGAAGCTAAAACAAGGCTTGATGCAGATTTGAATAATGGTCGTAAGCCGTGGGTTGTAGGTATATGGCAAAGACTGAATGTTAATGACCTTGCTGGACAAATACTGAAAGAAGAACCACAAATACCATTCACTACAGCTATAGAGTTACTAAGGAATGGTGGTAGTATACCTTATGGTACATGGGTTATACTGAACTTGCCTGCTATTGCTGAGGCAGAAGACCCTCTTGGAAGAAAACCAGGTGAACCTTTATGGCAGGAAAAAATCCCCATAAAAGAACTAGAAGCAATCCGGAAAGAGATGGGGAGCTTCCGTTTCGAAGCACTATACCAAGGAGTACCAAGAAATCCTGAGGGGGATATTTTTCATCGTTCAGATTTCCAGAATAGTAAGGTTCATGACAATGATATTATTTTACATACAATTGACATGCCGAAGCTCAGGTACTGGGATTTTGCTGCTTCTGGTGAAAAAGGAGACGCAACAGCAGGAATACTCTCAGCATGGGACGGAGAATACCTATACTTCCTAAAACTCAAACATGGACGATACAAAGCAACACAAGTATTAACTTACTATGTTGAAACAACACTTCAAGACGGAAAAGAAGTAGTATCACGTATAGAACAAGAACCAGGTTCAGGTTCAAAGTTGCTTATTAAGAAGTTTCAGAGAATGCGGAAACTTCAAGGTTACCATATAAGACCTGATAAATTGTCAAAAAATAAGGATGGGGATAAGCTTACTCGTAGTTTTGACCTTCAAGCACTTGTAGAAGACCATAAAGTTAAAATAGCTTCATCTATTTTTGATAAGGTTGTGAATGAGCTTGTAGAGTTTACTGGTGAGGAAGGTGGAGAAGATAATATTGTTGATACTTGTACAGGGAGTGCAAGGTATTGGCTTAGACCTCGTAGGAGAATTAGAGTATGAAAAACAAGAAGAATAATGAGAATAATGTTAATCGTAAGTCAGATTCATTTATTGTAACACAGAAAGATGATGACATCAATTTAATATCTAGTAGTGTACTTGAACAGTATGCTATTAAAGCAGATGTGAATGCAGACGGTACAAAACAAGTCCGTACCGATGGTTGGGATTATAATCAATTATTAGAACCATTATATGACCCATACCGTCTTACAGAGTTGCTTGATTTGTATACTTATCATGAGCTTTGTTGTGATGCAGTAGCTGCTGATAGTAGTGGAAATGATTATACATTCAACCCAATATCCAACCAAAAACAGACAGATGGGGGTTTTGATAATCAGCTTGTAATTGACTTTTTTGAAAACCTTGAACCCGGAATAAACGAAGTTCTTTACAAGCGAATGTATGACCGCAGAGCCATGGGGTACGGTGCAATAGAAGTAGTACGTGAAGATAGAAGCAGAAGTCTGCCAGTTTCTTTAAAACCTATACAAGCACACACACTACGCCGCCATAAAGATGAATTCCGCGTAAAACAGAAAGTCGGAACACGTGAAGTCTGGTTTGTAATTTATGGTAAGAATATTGTTGATGGTGTACCTGTTGATGTTGATGCAGATACAGGTGAAATCTGCCCATACAATAGTTTACCTGCTGAGAAAAGAGCAAACGAACTATTATGGACTGAAGAATACACTCCACGTACTCCTTATTATGGACGTCCACGGATTGTAGGTTCACTTCCAGCTATTCAAGGAGACCTTTCACGTGCAGCATACAATAACAGTTTCTTCTCCAATTATGGTGTACCTGCATTTGCAGTAACTGTAACTGGAGATTTTACTGATTATGATGTTGACCCTGATAATCCTGAATTTGATTATACCAAGACTTTGAAGTATAAGATTAGTCAGCAGCTCCGAGAGGTTATGAAACATCCACATTCTGCTGTTACTATTCTTGTCCCGTCTGAGGGTGAAGAAGGTAATGTAGAGGTGAAATTACAACAATTATCAGTTGATAGTAAGGAGGCTTCTTTCCGTTTGTATCGTTCTGATAATCGTGATGAAGTTATTAATGCACATAAGGTACCCCCTTATAGGGTAGGAGTAAATATTACTGGTACTTTAGGCGGTAATAATTCAGAAATTAGTGATGAAATTTATAAAGACGGTACAATTACTCCGCTCGTACGTGCAAATGAAGATGACATCAACTTCCTTCTTAAGAATGAGTTTGGACTTTCAGATTGGAGGTTCCAGCTTGAAGGTATAAACAAAAAGAATACAAAAGAAGAGTTTGAAATAGCTAAGAGTCTTGTTGAACATGCTGCTATGACACCAAATGAATTACGGGTTTATTTTGGTGAAACTTATGGTTTAACTCGTAGTGAAGATACATTATTAGATCTGTTTTATATGAATGGTAAAGCATTAGATGATACTGCAGTAGACCTTCCAGCGGCAAATGATAAAGTTCTTGATGACCTTGAAAACAGTTTATGGGGTTTAGATAATGACAAATCAGAAGACAATCAAGAAGATACAGAAGATTCATCAGTCAAGAAAGCTCTTAACTCTCTTAACAGGACTGGATAATGAAACAAGACTCCTTGAAAAACAACTAACATTACAAATCAAAAAATTTTATAGCTATTTACAAAAAATTATCCTAGACGAATATCTAGATACCCCTGAAGAACAACACAAACTCTTTCAAATGAAAGTACCTATCTTAATTAATAAAGAGATGGATTTATATGAAAAACTTCTTCAAAGGTATAATATTAAAGCAGCAATTCTTGGTTTAACATATGGTAAACTTTTAACAGAATATAGTTTCAATCAAGCAATACAAAAAAAAGACGATAAAATAGCTACAAAAAACAAAGAATACCTTGAATTCCACAAAACCAACCCCAGGGTAGAACAATTAATCAAGGATAATACAAAATTATCAACTGAATATACTAAAAAAAGATTAAACAAGGAAATTAACAATGTACTCTCAGATGCATACAATGAAGGTCTTGGAAGAGAAGATGTAATCAAGAAACTACAAGCAAAATTCTCACAACTAAAACGTGCTGACGCATACAGGATTGCAGTAACAGAAATAAACAGTTCCAGGAACACTGCAAACTATCAACAAATACAAAATGATAAAATTTCATATAAACAGTGGGTTACTGCAGAAGATAACCGTGTAAGACCAAGTCATGTAGATCTACATGGACATATTACAAGTACAGAAACAAGATTTAGCAATGGTCTACTATACCCTGGAGATAAATCTGGGAGTATTAAAGAGTGGATTAACTGTCGTTGTGTAATATTACCTTACCTTATCCCATGGGGTAAAAAAGCACCTGGTCTTGTGGAGTTTACAGAGGCAGACCTTCTCAATCAAGAGGAATGGACTGCTGAAGACATATTCAAAAAATTCAAAAACCCCCAAGAAGGTACAGCTAGAGCTCAAGTTTTCAGTTTAAATCCTGAAGAAAAACAAATCTTGATGGATTTTAATAAAACAAATGATACTGGATTATTAGTTAAAATTCTTAATAAATTCAAAAATAAAAAACAGGCTGCAGTTAATATGATAAAAAATATTAATGGTACTAAAATTCAGCCAAGAAAAACAATATTCCTCACATCAAAAGAAGACCAGAAAGTCTATGCTAAATTATCCTCCCCAGAGGAATGTGCTGACTTTTTCGAACTAAAATACAGACCACAAATTAATAAAGCTACTGGGAAAATTGAAGCTATTATTTTTGAAGATACAAAAAATAATACTGAAATATACTTTGATGATTATTTCATAAATGGTAGAGGTGGAAAAAATTTACTTGATTGGAAAAATAAAGGGACTAAAGAATATGATTTGAAACAAATTCTAAGGTTTTACGATGAAGCACCTTCCCTGTCAAAAGCATGCACTAACTCAGTAGCTATCACCAAGATTGAAAGTAAAAAATTAAAAGGTACTCTTGGATGGACTCACCCATCATATCCCTATGAAGGAGATAGGAAACAGTCTAATAGAGTTAATTTGTGCCCTATAAGTTTTAAGCAAAAAATAAATGAACGTGGAAATCCACAACAAACAATGTATCATGAAATGGGACATTGTATTGATTTTTCATTCATGAAAAAAGAATCTGCTGAAATTATACAAAAAAGAGGAGGAGTACCAAGAGGGGTAAATTTTTATGGTTTATCTTATAGTGATGAGTTTGTTCAAATCAGAAATAAAAGAACTATTTATCAAAAAGAACATGGAATGAAAGAGAAAGGGGCTTCATGGTATGGGGATAAAAAAATTAGTGAAGATTTTGCTGAAACAATGGCAATGGCAAGTTTTTACAAAAATCCAGATAAAACAGCTGCAGTTATGGAATATTATGGAGAGAAAGGCTATTATTTTGTAAAATATAAGGATTGGCTTCCTTCACAAAAACCAACATATGATTATTGTGTAGACATATTAAAAAATTATAATCCTGCTAAAAGAACATATCCTCCAGAAAATCATTATACTATCCGGGAAGCATTATTAGATGAAAAAATCTATAAAGCAAGAGGGCATGAAATAAGACCTACTCCTGAACAAATAGATGAATACAAAAGATTATCTCTTACAGACAATCTAAATAAAAGAGATATGGAAAAATTAGAGTCTCTTGATGAAATTATAAGACTTAGTGAATATACTGCAAGGAATTTTTCAAATCGCAGATTCTTAAAGGCAGAATATGAAGATTTCAAAAAATTATATAATAAAAATCAAGACTACTTTGGTTCAATTAGTTTTGATAATTATGTTGAAGGTGGTTTGAATAGTTCAATACAAAAACTTCATAAAAATGATTTGAAGAAAAGAAAAAAGTAAAAGTAAAAAATATATATTTAATTGGATATATATAATAGTACTAATGACATAATGAGGTTAATGGTTATGGAAACTGTTAGTGAAGTGCTTAAAAGATTCAATCTTTCATTAGATTTAACCCCTGAATTATTATCACTTGAAGTTAAAGGGGGTTATAATAAATATGAAATTGACGAAGATGATGATGAAGATGAATATATAAATAAATCAATTGCTTATATTTTTACTTCTGATTATCAAAAAGACAAAGATAATACTGATGATCCTAACGATGAATATATTGCTTTACTTATAATTTCTGTTTCAGAGGATGACTGTTCTGTCGCAGATCTTATTCAACCTGCACCAGGTAGACCTGGTATGGGGTATATATATAATAGTAATGGAGATTGTGCTATAACTTAAATTTAAATTTTTTTATGTTGTTTATTTTATATTGTTTCTTTTTCTGTAATTAACAACTAATTACACTTTTTTTCTTTCTTATTTTACATGTTGTTTTTTTTGGGATAGCTATTCCCTTTTTTTATTGTATTTCTTTTTTTTGGGTGGTTCTATTTGTCCACCTTATATTATTGAAGGGAAGAATAAAAAAAATATTGTTTATCATTAGTTATTACCTCTGATTATTAAAAGAAAATTAAAATATTGTTGTTACTTGTTTGTGTGTGTTAAAATTTTCGTGTTTTATTCTGTTTTAACACATATTGTTTTACTTTTATAATTTAATTCAATTAATTTTTTACATCTAATTTTAAACAATTATTAAAGCTATTTGATTTAACTAATGTTGAAATAGCTTTAAATTCTAGATTTGTTAAAGCTTCTTTTATTTCATCCCTTCAATTCTAATTTTAAAATAAAATAATTAAAAACAATTATAAAGGTGATTTGCATTGAAATCACTACAACAAATATCACAAAAAAGTGATAAAACCAACGAACTACTTTTCACTGCCCCAGTAATGATACCAGGAGAAGCAGACTGTGATTTCCACCGTGGAGAAAAACCATTCACAGCAGACGAAATCCGGAACATTGCTGAAGCATACAAAAACTACGGTATAGTAGAAAAAGACCATGACTACCTATTCACCCACCAAAAGGTCGGTGTAGCGGAAAAATCATGGATTACAGATACACCAATGACCCTGAAATATATTGATGGTGAGGAAACCGTAATACCTGCCGGTACATGGATGGCTACAACCAGAATCACAGACCCCACAACCATAAAACGGGCACTAAACGGTGAATTCACTGGTTACAGCCCCACAGTACTAAACCGCGAACTAGCACAAAAAATACAAGAAGCAGGCATGAAATCTTCTGCAGGAAAAATTATACATGATATTGATGATCCTGTAGGTTTTGCTATTAGTCTTGTTAAAAGTCCATGTTTGCGGAAAGCGAAATTTTGTGAATGCAACAAAGAAAAGAATAATGAACATAAAGATGATATTATGGATGATGTAACTTTTAAAACACAATTAATGGATTTTCTTGGCTTAAACAAGAATGAGGCTGAGGAAGAAGTTTCTACAAAATCAGAAAAAGAAGAAGTAGAGACTGTAGAGCATGAGGATTTTGTAACTGTACAGGATTTTGAAAAATTTAAAGATGAATTCTTTGCAGCTATGAAATCTAGTAAACCTAGAAAACAGAAAAAACCTGAACCTGATGAACCTGATACTGCAGAAGACAAAAACAATGCTCCTGCAGAAGACACTTTATCAGATGAAGATATTGATAAAAAAATAGCTCAACTTCAAGCACAAATCCAAAAACTTCAAAAAATGAAAAAAGGCAGCAGCAATGATGTTGCACAGAAAGGAAAAGCATTATCTGAACATGAAATCAGAGAATCCACAGCAACCAAATCTGATGCACAAACTGTCTACGAAATCATGGGTAGAAATCCTTCTACACACATGAAAACCAGAAAATAAAGAAAAAACAATTATAAGTAAATGGAATGATAATTATGGATAATTCACAAATACTTAATCAACTTGTAAATGAAAATGAAAAAGCAGCATTCAAATCCATGTACACAGACATGGTAACTGGGAAAGCAATCCTTAACCCAGAACAATTAGGGCAATTCCTCCGTTATGCTACCTTACCTCAAACCATTCTTAACGATGCTAAATTTGAATTAATGAATCGTCCTAAAAAAGAATTAAACAGGACTGGAATTAATGGAAGAGTACTCACAAATGGTTATAACAGTGCTGGAGTAACAGATGGTTCAAATATCACTGCAGCAGATGTAGACTTCGGTGCAAATGAATTAGATGTTAAAAAACTTAAAGCAATGTGTGAAATCACAGATGATGAAAAAGAAGATAACATTGAACAAGCACAATTTGAACAAACACTCCTTGCAATGATGGGAGAAAGAATAGGGGAAGACCTTGAATACTGGGCTTTATTTGGGGACACTACAAAAACCTCAGATGGTCTTCTTGCTACAAATGATGGTTGGTTAAAACTTGCTGGTCAACAACTCAAAAGTAAAGGTGTAGATTCTGCTGCTGGTAATTTTGACTTGGAAAAAGGAACTGTTGAAGACATGTTCGATTCCATGATAAAAGCAATGCCTTCAAGATTCAGAGACAGAAACAACCTTAAATTCTATGTTCCTTTCGAAGTAGAAGATGCATACAGAAACCTTCTTAAATCCAGAGGAACTGCACTTGGTGATTCTACTCAAACTGGCTTCAGCGGTCTTGCATACAAAGGAATCCCAATCCAACAATGTGTAACACTTGATGCGGAAGATGCAAGAACTGTTACTGGGGATGTGAAATGTACACTTCAAGACCCAAGAAACATGAACTACGGAGTCTACAAACAGATTACTGTTGAACCAGAAAGAGAAGCAGCAAAAGAAAACACTAAATACTGGTTCAGAATGAGAGCTGACGTTCAATACAATTTCACAGAAGCAGCAGTTGTAGCTTCAATCAGTACTGAAGAAGCAGGAAAAATCCAAGAATCCCACAAAGTATAAATGGGGGGTTTTCTTGATGAATAAGCTTCCAGAATGGAATGAACTTACAGGTCTTCAAAGACAATCCACTAAAGCCTTATGGGGTATTCTTTGTGATGCGATTAATGGTGTTGAAGATACAAGTGTGTCTTCAACATACAATCTTAAATGCAGTATCACAGATGAAGAAGATAAACCAATAAAAGATGCACAAATCCGCCTCCAGGGGGTTGAATCTTATTCTGCAGTTACTGGTAGTGCTGGAGGCTGCACAATCAAAGCAGTACAATCTGGCAAATACAGTATCAGTATTGAAGCAGAAGACTATAAGACATTAGAGGATATAGTTGAAATCAAAGGAAATTCTAGTTTAAATTTCAAATTACAAAAAAAATAGCTACAAAAAAACCCCAATATGTGTGGGGGGTGAGGTAATATTATGTATTGTAGTATAGAAGATGTAACAAACCTAACTGGGGTTAAAAGCAAGCAATGGTTCAAGAATTCAGATAATCCTGAAGAGGAATTACAGAAACTCTTGGAACAGTGGATTACTCTTGCTTCTGATGCAATTGACAAATATTGTAACAGACAATTTCCTAGTTTATCTGAAACCACCACTCCACCAGGGACTGTACGTTTAGCTTGTAGTTTGATGGTTTCTAATTTAATGGCTTTTGCACAAACAAGAAGAGACACACCTATTATCAAGCATAATGATTGGAATGTAGACTTCTTAAAAGTAGAATTCATGGATGATAATATCCGTGAAATGCTTGAAGAATACCGTGTCAGTAAAGTAAATTCTAGCAAATTATCAATATTCACAATCTACAGAGAGGATTAATTATGATAAGATTCACTGTAGATCTACAACGAACTGGAGTAGACCCATCATATGTAACCCGGAATGTCATCCGTGGGACAATGAAATATTCTAGTGAAGAATTAAGAAGACAATTAACCCAGAACAGCCCAAAAGGAGAAACCAAATTCCTTTATGCGTCTTGGTATATTGAAGAAAGTGGAGATTTACAAAGAGCAGTATATTCAGACGTTAAATATGCTGAATGGGTTAACAATGGAACTGGACTTTTTGGACCTAGGCATGATGTTATCCGTCCTCGTCGTGCTTCTGTACTTGTTTTCAGTGTACATGGTGAGACAATTTTTGCACGTTATGTACGGGGGCAGAAAGGTCAGAAGTTTGTTGAAAAAAGTATTGAGAATGTTCAAGATAGACTTGATGAAATGTTTGCTAGAGCATTACAAGAAAACTACAATTAAACATTAGTGGGTGTGTATTTTTATGAATAGACCTAGTTTTGTAAAAGCATTAAGCAGAATACAACCTGCAATACTAGAAATACTAGAAAAAGAACATACAAAAGAAGGACTCCTCAGTGATGTAGATGAAATATATTTGGGAGACAAACAATTACAGGGGGTTGATTATCCCGCTATCTGGATTGTTGAAGACAGAGTATTTCTTGAATCTACTGGGGTAGGAAATCAGTCTGAAATGTATGTTGCACGTTACAATTTCTTTGCAATTGACTATGACAGTGAAGACCCCACAGAAGGGCAAATGAAAAGCAGAAACCTTGCATTACGGATAGGAAAAACCTTAGAAAAAGGTTGGAGATTAACAAACATTGATAATGATAATCCATCAAGGGGCAAACTATTTGATAATATGAAGTTTCAAGAACTCCTTGTAACTGGAGAAGACCCCAACGGGGCAAGTAATAGTATTAACATGTCTGTTATTGTCTATGACTTCAAACTTCGTGCAAAAAGGTTCTGCGGATAAAGAACTTAAAACTTAAGAAAATAATTAATTAATTAATTAAAAAAATGAATAGAGGTAAATAAATATGGGACTTCGTGTACTTGGAATAAAAGAAGAATCCACTTACGGAAAACCAGCAGTAGCACCAGACTGGCACCAACAAGCAACCAAACTCAGCGCTGCACTCAACGCTGAACCAGTAACCAAAACTGGTGGTTCAAGAATGATTAAACGTGCAAGAGCTGGAGCAATCAAACCAACATCAAGCTTTGAATCAGTAGTAGATATGAAAAGAATAGGACACTACATGAAAGCATTCCTTGACAACTATAAATTCACAGCTGGAACAAAAACAAATTCACATGAATTCTGGGGTGGAGAATCAACCAGTTTGAACAGTTTCACATTATGGGAGACTTTCGATGTAGCAGAAAAAACAATCGTAGGAGCATTACTTGACGGACTCAAATTAGAAGTATCAGATGAGTACATGACCATGGCTGCAGATTGGATCTACAAAGATGAAACAATGGAAAGTATTGATGCAAACACTTACAATCAAGTGTTAATCGATGGTGATATCCCAGTAATGTTTTATGATGTTAGTGTTGAATTAGATAATGATGTACCTCCCGGAATCGTATCATCATTCAGTTTTGAAGGTAAAAACAACCTTAACCAAGATAAAACAGTTGGTCTTGGTAGTCGTATGCCTCAAAGGAAAGCAGCAGCACAACAAAGAGAAATCACACTTAGTATTGTTTCAACATTAGAAAAAGAAACATTAGAACTTATTCAGAAAGCTGAGTATGGTGAAGCTGGAACATCTCCTTCTGAATGTAAAATCTACAAAATGCCGTTAAAAATTATTACAAACATTTGTGAAGACCGTTCAGACAAATTAGTAATCTTCTTCCCAGAATGTCTTGTAAGTGTTGAATATGAAGGCTCAGAATCTGATGAAATTGAAGTAACATTCAACCTTCAAGCTGTAGGTACTGGAAAAGCAACTCTTAAAGATGGAACTAGTGTAATAACTGATATGTATGTTGAATTAATCAACAATCAACCAGAGATAGCTGCTAGTGCTGAAGGTACTGCAACAAACGTAACAGTCAAAGTAGTAGATAAATCAGGAAAAGCAGTTGAAAATGCAAATGTAACTATCACCTCAAGAGATGATAAATCTATTAATATTGCAGCTGCTGCTACTGGTAGTGATGGAACTGTAACATTCCCTAGTGTGATTTATGGTAGGTATTCTACTTCAATTGAAGGATACACTATCAACAAGAATGGTTTGTTCAGTGTTAATGAGTCTACTGAAACAATTACAGTTACAGCAACAAAAAACGAATAGCTATTTACTAGTAAAAAGAATATATGGAGGATAACAGATTATGGCTAGAAAAATAAACATTTCAGATATTATTGCAGGAAAAAACAACGTAAAAGCTTACCCAATCAAATCACTTGAGGGTGAAGTATATCTTCGTCCATTAACTCAAGGAGAAATCAATGAAATTAGTGAGATTGAAGCTGCAGCTATCGGTACTTTTGAAACAAATGAAAAAGCAAACAATCGTACCGCAAGGTCAAGGAATATCAAATCACAACTCGAAAGTAAAGGAAAATTATCTGTTTTGAAAACTACTCAAGCTCAAAATCAAGCAAAAATCAAAGCAGTAGTATATTCACTTGATAATGAACAAAACAAAGATGAAAAAGAAAATATCACTGAAGAAGAATTACTTAATGCTCCTTCAGTCGTTATTAATGAAATCTATGAACACGTTCAAAGAATATCTGGATTAAATAACCCAGACCTTGAAAGTGATGTAGATGAATTTCCTAAAGACTGATGAAGCAAAAAACATTATCTGGCTAGATTATTGTGGATATCATATAGCTGATAATCAGAATAATCTTACTTTTATCCAGAATATCTTTATCAGTAAAGGAAGAATGCAATTGTATGAGGAAATGAACCGTGTAGAATAGCTATACTGCCATTTTGGTTTGTTTCCTCCTCTCTTTTTTTTAGAACAAAATTTATAGCTATTTTTTATATAAAAATTCTTTATTTTTTTATTTTTATTTTTAGAGGTGAATAAATTGGTCTCACAACACATTATAAACATTATACTTAAAGCTGAAGACCAAATATCAAAAACCGTGGAGAAAGTTAAAAAATCAATGGATGATATGGGAAACACCTCAAAACAGTCAATGAGCAAATCAACACAAGCCTCAAATCAGTTCAGAAATAGCTTATCCTACTCAGAAAAGGCACTCCGTGAAATGGACATGAGTTTACTCCAATCTGGTAAAATTGGAAAAACAGCTTTTAATAATCTTACACAAGCTCAGAAACAAGCATTAATGAGTACAAAAAGCTACGGACAAACCGTAACCAATGTTTACACAGCAATTGCAAACAAAACCAGGATTGTTGGAATTGGTGCTTCAGAAGCTGCAAACAGATTACACCAAATGAAACTAGATCCAAGCCTTGGTTCAAATCTAGATCGTGCAAGGTTGAAAATATCTCAGATGGGAGTTGATATTTCAAGTACCAAGGGTAAAATCATGGTCTTGGGGACTGCTGTTCGTACTGGTCTTGGAAATAGTTGGGAGATAATCAGGTCTAAGGTTCATAGTGTAGCAAGCAGTATCCGTTCAAGGCTTGGTTCTGCTATAGATTCAGTGAAATCAAAGGTTACTGGGCTTGGAAATAGCTTCCAAACCATGGGTGGAATGATAGCAAGTGCCGTTGGTGCAATGGGAGTCAATAGTATTAAAGACCTTACAGTGGGTTTGAGTCTGTCTCGTGAAAAGATGAGTAGTTTGAATACTGCGATTATGGGTTCTAAGACTGCTAGTGATTCACTCTTGAATAGTCTTGATACAATGACAAATACAAGTGTTGTTGGTATGGATTCAATGGTAAATGCTTTAAACAAGATTAAATTATCCACTAGTATGAGCAATGAACAACTTGCGGGTACTAAAGAGGCTGTTATGAAGCTTGGTGAAGCTAGTATCTTGATGGGTAATGATACTGCAACAGCAGCTTACCAGATGGGAGAAGCATATTCTGGTCTTAATGGTGATTTCCAAATACTCAAAGAGAATTTCGGTATCACAAAAGAAAAAATGAAGGCTATGGGCTGGAGTGGTGAAGCTTCAGATGTAGAAGGATACACAAGAGCATTAAATAAATGTCTTGGTGGTCTCGGAGACCTTGGCGGAGTAATGGATACTACAAGTGGTAGTATTGAAATGCTCAAGAAAAGGTTCCGTGTAGCAGGAAGACAAATCGGTGATGAATTAACACCGTACATTAAGAATGCTTGTGATGCTTTCCTTGAACTTGACCGCACAACACCCGGCTTAACCAAGGGTATTATTGCTGTTGGTGGAGCTATAGCTGGATTTGCAACAGTAGCACCATACATCAATGATTTTGCAAAACCAATGTCAGACGCAGTATTCAGTATTAAAACATTGGGTGGTGCTGCAAAAGATGTTGGAAGGTATATTAAAGATGGTTTTACTGCTGCAAGAACTGCAGTAGACCTTTTGACTGGTGCAACTACATTGAATACTCTTGCTGAAGAAGGTAATGCATTTGCTGCAGGTCTTCTTAGTGTCAAAACTTCACTTTTAGCTACAAAGAATTTCATTGCAGCAGTTGCTACTGGAGATTTGGCAGCAGCAAATGAGATTTTGAATGCTTCATTCCTTGCAAGTCCTGTTGGTCTTGTTGTAGCAGGAGTAATAGCATTAGCAGTAGCTGCATATGAAGTTGGAAAATACTTTGGCTGGTGGAAAGATATTCCTACAATGTTTGAAGCAATGACCGCCGGAATTAAAAGATTATGGGCAGCATTCATAAACAACCCTGACGTTCAAGGATTGATTAAAGGTATTAGTGATGCTTTTAATTGGCTTTGTGATGCAATAAAGCCTGTTACTGATGCTTTTAGTAATGTTTTCCCTGAATCTGCTACTGGTGAATTTGATATTGTACGGGCTATTATTGATGCAGTTGGCTATTCCTTCCAAGTCTTGAAAGGAATATTGATAGCTATTACTGTACCTGCTCAAGCAATGATTGAAGTAATCACTCAGATTATTGAAATCTTATCACCCTTATTGATACCTGTCCTTGAATTGATTGGTCAAGTACTCTTAGATATGGTTTCTGGTCTTTTACAAATAATTGACTTGTTTGCACAGTTTGGAGAAGGTCAAATCACATTATCCGAACTATTAACCGGTATTTGGACTATACTTCTTGATACTTTCACACTTATCTTAACCACTATTGTAACTACTATAGCTGGCTGGATTATTCAAATAGCTACTATGGCACTACAAGCGGGTATGAACTTTGTATATGGTATTATCTCTTGGATTAGTCAATTACCTGGTCGTGTTTTTGCTTGGATTATTGCTACTGCAAGCCGTATTGCAGCAGGTGCTTCCCGTTGGGTGAGCATTGGTAGGAGTCGTGCTTCTAGCATGGTATCTGCAGTAATATCATTTATTAGTCAGTTACCTGGTCGTGTTGCAAGCTTTATTCTTAGTACTGCTGGTCGTATTGCAGCAGGTGCTGGTGCATGGATTAGTAATGCAAGAAGCAAAGCAGCAGGAGTAGTCTCAGCTGTAGTAGGGCAAGTCTCACAACTCCCGGGAAAAGTGTATACTGAATTCATGAACATTGGTTCAAGGATTATGAGTGCTGGTTCTGACCTTGTAAACAAAGCAAGGCAAATAGGACAAAATATCGTAAATGGAATGTTAAATGCTATGCATATTCATTCTCCTGGTATTATTCAGAAGAAGGTTGTGAAAGAGTTTGAAGATACTCTTGCAAATGTTGCTGATATGACAAGTCAAGCAGAAAAAGCAGGAGCAAACGTAGGTGAAAGTCTTGTTTCAAGTTACAAGAATTTTGAATTACCAACCCAGACTTTGAATGTTGAAGCAAACACCACACAAAGCAATAGTGCTGATAGTGATGATGGTGATGAAAGAGCACAAGAAGAAGTAGCAAATCAAAACAAGACACTAGCAAGCATGGTTGCAAATGTAAATCAAAAATACAATCAAATGAAATCACTTGCAGGAATTGACCTTTCACAATTACAACTAATGAATACACAAGCATTCACCAATATCCGTGCAAATGAAATGACTCAAATGAACCTTATGGCAAACCATATCAACAGTAGCCTACTTAAAATCATCAATTACACTCAAACAGGTCTTCTACAAACAAGCAATATCACAAAAGACAATTTAAACAAAATGCAAAACAGCACCTCCAAAATCACAAAAGAAATGGTGAAAGCTTGGAATAGTATGAAGAATAGTATTGTTTCTGCAGCAAAAAACATTAAAAACGAAGCTACAACCCACTTCAACACCCTATCCTCCACAATAGGTGGATTCTACCGCAAACTCCAAAATCCAAACCTTTGGGGTGCAGGACCATCTAATTCTGGTATGATGCAAAGAAACCGTGTTGTAGGAAGAGCAAGCAGTGGTGGAGCAAGCAGTGGAATGAGTCTAATGAGCAGTATACTTGCAAACAGTATCCGCCGTGAAAAAAACATACCACAGTACATTACACCGCTTCAAGCACAAAGCATACCATGCCTAACCTCAGGAAATATTGAATACAATACCAATAATGGTAAAATAGATACAACAAGCCTTATCCGTTCTGGAGCATTATCTGGAGTATGTCTTGACTGTGCTTCTGGTGCTGGTGCATGGGAAAATACCGCAGCACCAAACATCAAAAAAATTAAGGATACTACTAATAATTGGAGTATGAAAGGACCAGCTATCCACACTGGAGCTGGAAACATTCAAACAGGTCTTGCTTTCAAAGTAAAAGACTTTGCAAGCGGAACACCTAATATAAGTTTCAGTGCTTTTAAACAGATTGGGGCAGCATTATTTGCTCCTGGTTCTGGAATACCTTATGATCACTACTGCGATAGTGAAAAATATGGTACTTGGCAAAATGCAATAGCTGCAGGCAGATGTAATTGTAGTGATGGAGCAGACGCATTACTTGCTCTTGCAAGGACCTGTGGTTTCCAAGGTGAAAAAGTCCATTGTTATTGGGATGGTGAAGGTCATTTCTGTACACGGATTAATGGTGAAATCTTGGATACAACTGCAATGCAACAAAGAGGAATGTGGGTATCTTCAGCAGTTACTGGTTATGGTAGTGGTCCTGCACCAAAACGTGTAGGTCGTCAAACTGTAGCACGTAGCAGCGGATTCACAGAAAACAATGAAGAAAACACCCCTGATAATGGGGAATTCACATTAAACGGTGAAATCACAGTAAACCACACCTTCGAAGGCTTACCAGAAAATGTTGATGAAGATACTATAGTCCGCATGATCCGTGAAACAACAGATAGTGATAACTGGATTAAAAACCTTGCAAATAATATCCGCTTCCAACTTGAAGATGCAAAGGCAAAAACAAGGCTTGAAAGAAAAGCAAACAGAAGTAGAGGTATAACATGAAAAAATACACTGTATACCCCGATGACACCCGGGGAATTGGTAATATAATGAACAGTATAAGCAGTACTGATGAGATGCTGGGGAGTAATTGCACTCCCTCCCTCACTGGTCAGAAGATAACATATGATAATATTGATTTCCCCGTTTTTGAGATTAAATTAAAAGGTGAAACTGCATTACTCACAATTGACGCGGAAACCTGGAGTATTGAACCTAATGGTGAGGTAGATCTTGTTGCAACACTAAAGAATACTGAAGGTGAGGCAATAAGTAATGTTGATGTATACTTCTATGAAAACGATATACTATTAGGTTCTAGTGAAACTGTAGATGGTACATGTCAATACACTTACAGCAGTGATATAAGGGGTGATCATACTATCATCGTTAAAACATTAGATGAACTTCAGTATGATGCTACTAGTACTAGTGTTCATGTGTTTGTTTATCATACTACTAGTCTTGAGATTAGTGTTTCTCCTTCTGTGATTGATTCTGCTGATACAATCACAGTTACTGCTGATTTAGGTTATGATGAAGGTGCAGGTGTTGTCGCTGGTGAATCTGTTGAATTCTACAACAACACTACATTATTAGGTACTGGGGTTACTGGTGATGATGGTGAAGCTATCTTCACGGTAAGTGCACATGACCTAAAAACCACAAGTGATAATGTTAAATTTTATGCCCGATTTGGGCAGACTGTTCAGTATCTTGCTTCTGAATCAAATACTGTAGAATCTGTGATAAATCTCAGTAAACCGATTATTGTTCTTCAGTACCCAATACAACAGTACAACATGGGTGATACTGTGCCTTTAACTGTTGTTGTAACTGATAAGAATAATAATGCACTTGAAGGAATACAATTAACCCTCACCGCAGGGGATATAACATTAAATGGGGTTACTGATGAGACTGGTGAATTACAAGCAGATTATACATTCACAGCAAATGAAGATGTAGAAGTAACAATCACAAATACTGCTGATAACTTCTTTGAAGCAGTAACCACAACAGCAATCGTCAAATGTGGTAAGCTTGCAACAACAACTAACCTTACATTGAATAGTAGTAGTACTAGTATTAGTTTTGTTGAAGATTATACTCTTGTTGCAACTGTCTCCGCCGCTGATGAATCCACACCCACAGGGGACGTGGTATTTTATGAAGATGACACTATTATAGGCACTGTCTCTTTATCGGCTGGTTCTGCACAATTACCATACAATAATGGTAGTATTGGTGAGCATGAGTATTATGCTGTTTATAATGAAACAAGCAATTATCTTGCTTCCACAAGTCAAACAAGCAAACTAACAATAACAAAGGACACCCCACGGCTTACTGTTCTTACGGGGGACTTGTATCAAGGCTGGTACACTGCATGCATACTAACAGACAGTAAAGGAAACCCTCTTGGTAATAAGAATATTGTTATCAGCGTTAGTCGTGATAATTCAAGTTTCACAGATTACAGTCAAGTCAGCACAACGGACGGTAAGTCTAAGTTGCAGATGAATTGGTCTCCTTGCAAAGTATACAGTAAATACATCTTTAATGGGGACTCTCAGTATAATAATGTCTCAACAAACACTACATTCACAATCAAAAACCCATTATCACAAAGAAAAGTAGGTAATCCAATGGTAAGTAATCCATCTAGTAATAGTGGTAATTATAGGGCTTGGACTGATGTATCAACGGATGGGGAAATCAATCCTTGTGGTTGTCCTTCTGTAGCTTCAAAGTCTGGTACATATAGGATACCTGCAAATCTTCAAAAGAATAATTGGGGTTTCACAATACCTTCATCAGCGAAGATTAATAAGATTGTTTGTGAGTGGAGTGCAAAGAATGGTACTCAATCTTCAGTTGCTGTTTGTATCAACATACCTGCAGCAACAGTAACACTTGAAGGTTCTGGAAATGGTAAAACACTAACGGGTACTGGTGTTGTTGGGGGTAAGAATACTTTCACAAAAAGTACTGTAACATGGAATAATCCTGGTTCAACAGCTGCAAGAGTAAGTTATAAGGATATGCTACTTACATTAAAATTTGGTGCAAATACAACAGGTAACACTGGGAATTTCTATGTCTTAGGACCTATATTGACTGTTTATTATATTCCAGCACAGGGGGAGATTTAATATGGCTAGTCAGAAAAGATATGCAAGCAATATCACCCAAACAACGGGGAAATATAGTAATGAGAAGTATTATCGTACTTGGAGCAACCTTAACAACCTAAAAAACAGTGGTGGGGTCTCTTATTGTGGTGTACGGTCAAATAATGATAATTACACTATGATTGGGAGTAAAGCAGGAACATGGAATCGTCCTTCAACAATCAACCTTAAAGACTTCAAATTCAATATCCCGGACGGTGCAAGAATTACAAAAATCCGTGTGGGGTATAATCATGAAAGAGTCAAATATAACAACTGCTACGGTAGCTTTGCTGCACCAACAATCAGATTATTGAATACCCGCTATTCTAGTAAAGGATATAGTCTTCCTTTTGATACAAACAAGAATAAGTCATTTGTAACTGAATTCACAAACACCATCACTACTAACACCATAAATAGTGGTAATTTTGGGGTTCAAATCAACTACCCCGCAAATACAAGTGGGAATGTGTGTCAAATCAAGCTTTCAAATGTATATATTGAAGTAATCTATGAAGATTATGAATTCTACCTCAACACAACAACAGAAAGCAGTGAAATCTACAATAATGAAGAAACCACCGTAAACTTAGCTATTTCTAGTAAAAATAAGACGGTTTCATCTTATACATCGAAAATAGAATTCACACTACCAACAGGCTTAACCTTCAAAGGCAAAACAGCTGGTGAAGGAACATTTACCGTTACAGGTCAAAAAGTAACCTGGACAGGAAAATTCCTTAACCAAAGAAGCATTAATGTATCCTTCAAAATAAAAGCAACTAGTTTAGGTAGTAAATTAATTACTTTCAAGGAAACTGAAGCACTTGTAACAACAAAGCTTCTTTTAGATGTTGTTGAAAATAATGCAAAATTAACATGCAATTATGACAATGTACATACTGAAAGAGAAGAATTCAACATACAATTTGACCTTACAGCAAAAGAAACGGGACTTCATGCTGATACTGTTACAATAACCTTCCCCGAAACAATAACTGTCAGTAATGTTGATTCAAACATCACTGTTAATCCGGGACAGAATAATGTTTTCGTTATAAATCCTGATTTTATGGATACTACTGGTAATTTTGTTAATTTCACTGTTTCTTCAAGTACTAGTGGTTTACAGCATTTTACAAGTGTATTTAATAATCAGACTGTTGTTTATACTGTTAAGATTAAACCTTCTGACCTTACAGTACCTTATTTTACTTGTATAAGGCTTGATGAACATGAATTAGACCGTCTCGGGGACGGTAAAACCTATAATGTAACTAGTATCTTAAAATGTGTTATAGGGGAGGAAAATCTTGAAGTATATGACCCTTATGATTACAATTACCGTCTTGGTGTGTTTAATGCTCCTGAACAAACAGGTTACACTGCATTAGACTATATCAGCAATGCGGTTTGGAGTGAACCCGTCTCAGAAGTGAATTCAGAGGAAGAAATAAGTATTGACTTTGATTACTCACGGGACTGCCCGGTAATTATCTTTATTACTGGTGAGTATCTTGAAGCAAATGCACGTGCTATCAAACTACAATACACCTACCCCGTAGTCATGGAGAAGGAATTCAAAGAACACTTAGAAGAACCTGGAATATTCCCCTACCCAATCAAGAAAATAGCTACTGTTGATGAATACTGCATATCAGAATTAAACACTCAATCAACAACAAACAATATCCGTGCATACAAGATGGATATGTCTGGTTTGATTGTGAATGAAAATACAGTAGTACAAGGAATAACAGTAGATTTTGATATTAATTGTGATTCAGAATTTGCATTATTAATGAAATTGATAACTAATGAAAAGACTGGTCAAAGAAGTATAAACATTAATGAAACAACTGGACATGCAAGTATTGGTGGTCAATTTGACCTTTGGGGATTGGATTTTGAAGATTTCCTTGAAGACAACCTAGAAAACGTAGAATTAGAAATCAACCTCAGCAACCCTTTCAGTCATGATTCACACATTGAAATCAATAACCTGCATGTAACATTCCATTACATTGAAGTTGCTGATTCTGTTGTGAAGGCTTGGGTGAATGGTAAGGATCTAAGATATTATAATATGTTCCTTGAGTCTGTTGTTGTACCTGCAGGAACTGAAAACGAAGTAAAGTATCTTAATGTTGATGGTACTGATTCTACAGTAGCATACCGTAGTAATATTCAGAAAAAGAAAATTAAAATCAAATTCATTGTTGGAGGCTGTGATATCACAGAAACAAGTCAATTCATGGAGCGGATTGGTCGTCTATTCAGTAATGAAAGAGATAAATTTAATAAACCTATCTTGAATACTATAGAATTCAGTAATTACCCAGACAGAGTATGGTATTTCTTGATGGAGGATTCCATTGATTCTGAAGTTGAATTTGCAGATTACGAAGGAAAAATTGAATTAATTGTCCCGTCTGGTACTAGCTATTCCAAAACACCGAACATAAGTAATGCTTATGGTGTTAATAGTAGTATTGCAAAGATAAACCCAGAAATTTACGTTATAGCTACAGAAAACATTTTAAACATCACAGAAGAGTTATCTGGTCAGAAAATGGTTATCCGTGATGATAACCTAGCTGGGAAACTCTTGCGGATTGATTGTGCAAATAGACAAGCATATGTCCTAACAGAATCAAATGAGACAATCGGTGAATATGTGAACACTAGTATCACAAAGAGTGTTGATTTCAATTCAGATTGGTTTATCGTGTACGGGGAGTATCGTTTCAACTGCAACAACACTGGAAACATTCAATCAGTTAGTTTCTATGAGAGGTGGTAGATTATGGGTTTTACAGTACTTGTATTAGACCAAAATGAAAACCCTTTGGAGTATCTTGATAGTGAGGTTCTTGAAATATCCCAAACAAGTGAAGTGGGAGAGTTACAAACACTCTCCATCACCTACCCCTTGGATGATGAAAATATCAACAAAACAAGAAACTTATTCAAAATAGGAAACAAAGTTTGGGTTCCAGGTACAAACGGATTAGACCCATGCCTTTACGTAATCTCAAACAGCACAAAATATGATTATTGGGATAAGAATCATATTGTAATTGAATTAGAAGAAGTACTAGTAGAATTAAACTATGTTGAGCTATTTCAACAATATTCAGCTGAAACAAAAACAATCAACAGAACACTACTTGAAGAACAGTTCGGGAAATATTACAATATCGGAAATGTAGAAACCTGTATGGGTAGCCGTGGAAACGTAGCATTAAATGGTACAATGACTAAGCTTGAACTTTTACGGTACATTGAGGAAGAAACAAGTAATATCTTTAAAACTAGGTATGAAAAAGATAAAGATAAAAACATTATTCACCGTTATTTGGATTTTTTACAGCCGGGGAATGTGGGTAAAGAACATGATACTGTAATTGATTTGTCTTTTAATGCTGAGAATATTGAGTATGAGGTTGATGAAGCTGATACTTACCGTGCTATTGCACCAGAATTCAGCCTCACAAGTAATGTTGCTTCTGTTAGTGCTAGTGCTGGGGTTGGTAGTGTTGTTTCAACAGAAATGACACGGGCAGACCTTCAAAAAGTAATCAATGATTGGAGTAATCTTGCAGTCTCCAAAGGTCAAAATATCCCTATGATTATTGAAAAACAAACCACCACGGATTCTAATGGTAATACTACTGAAAATGAGGTTGTAACAGCTTACTGGGCAGCACCTTTCAGCAAGAAAAAAGGAGACCTATATATCCGCGATGAACTGGATACTGGAGTGGAATATGAGAAGATATATTCAAGACCAGACCTCCCAGACGGAGAGCAGATAACAACCCCCAAAGTAGGGACAATTCAAACCTCAGAAACTAATAATTATGTTATATATAATCGTTGTGCAAATACCTTGATTGATAAAAGATATCCTGAAATTAATTTGAATGTTGATTTAAAAGACTTGGAGCAAGTAACAAGCAATAACAGTGGATTTAGCCTTTATGATAAGGTTTTTGTGAAAATACCTGATTATGCAACTTTAATCCGCGCACAAGTTGAAAAGATTGTGAAAGACCCCCAAATGCCTGGAGAAACAAAGATAACCTTGGGTAATGCTGAAATCGGTACTAGAATTAATCAAATAGCTACTAGTATTCAAGCACAATCAAAGATAACATTAAGAAAAGGTCAAAATGCAACAGCAATCCTAAAAACTGAGAACGGACCCCTTGCGGGGAAGTATTGTAGTATCACGGTTATTAAGGCACAATCAACTACAACAAGTACGAAGACAGAATACACTAATAAGACTACTACAAAGACTGAGACTGTAGATGAATATGCATACAGCCGCTGCGGTGTAAGTAAGGATAAAAAGACTATTATGGCGATTGGTAAACCTTCAACTAGTGCAGAATCATCAAGATACAGTTACAGCTACTGGAAAAGTGTATTCAAGAACCGTTGTCCGCATTGTGGGAATGCTACTCTTGTTTGGGACATTTGGTGGGCTGGAAAAAACACTAACTGGGGTTATTCAAGCTGTAAAGGAAATAGTGAAGGTGGAAGTATAGAAGGACACATCTTCTGTAAGCATTGTGATGCAGACTACGGTTGCGTAGGTGGAAATGAACATTACAGCTGGAGTAAATACAAGCTTACACGTGTTAGTGGTCCTACCCGTAGTAGTGAAGCAGAAGCACAGAAGCTACGTAGTGGGAAAATGACAAAGAAAACCACCACCACCAAGAAGGTTACTACAAAAGAACCGAAAACCGTTACAGTTACCAATACTGATGCTGGTTTTACAAAGGCTTATAGTATGAAAACAGACTCCAATGGTGTTTTTAAGTTACCAATAAACCTTAATAAAGGAGAATACACCTTAAAATTTAATTTTGGTGGAGATATTGAGAATGCAGCTTCCAGTGCAGAAGCAAAACTAATAGTACAATAAAAACGGTTGTGATTAGGTATGAATATTTTAGAGATGATAGTAGCTATTTTTGAAAAATTATTCACAAAAAAACAATACACTGAAGAAAAAGTTGAAACTGTAGATCCAAAAAATGAAACTGAAACTGTAGATCCTAAAAATGATACTGAAACTGTTGAAAATAGTGTTGAAAAAGTTGAAGAAACCACCAAAAAAGTAAAGCTTGATACATATCTAGTAGGTGAAAACATAACAATTACAGAAGACACTTACTATACTTACAAAGTCAAGCTATTAAATAAAAACAATAACAATCCAATACTAAATAAGACAATTCAACTAAAAATTAATGATAAAAATTACATCTACACAAAAAATCAAGACGGAACATACACCTTCCCCATCAAACTCACACCTGGAACCTATACTTTAACATCTTATTTTGATGGTGATGACATATGCAACCCCACAAAAGTAACTACAACAGTTGTAGTTCAAAAGAAAAAACAAACAATCACCCCCAATACTAAAGGAGAATACTGGAACCCAAGATACCTTACTGGGACAAGTCTTAAACAAATAAATAGCTATTTCTGCGCCCCCGTAAGTATAAGTCAAGTCTGGTATGAACTTTATGGTACTGATGAATCACAGACTGAAATATCCCGTTATGCAAGCACTACTGTTGCAGGTACAAGCCACACTGGGATAAATAATGCATTGCAAAAACTAGCAAGCAAATATGGTAAAAAAATCAGTGTTGAGTGGAAGAATTATTCTGATATGAGTCTTCAAGAATTAGCGGAAATCGTTGCAGACCCCAACCGTGCATTAATATTGCATGTTATGTGGCATAATTTGAACAATTGGAACGATAAAGGTGGACATTACACTACACTTGCATGTGTAAACCCCAAAAGCAAGTATGTGTATGAAATATATTCTCTTTCTGGTCCAGAATTAATTAAAAGGTCAGCTGATTATATGAAGACTGTAACCGGGGAGATAAGTCAGCAATCTGTATGTATCATTACAAAAATTGATGAACCTGCAAAGACAACCACAACCACAACCACCAATAATAATAATGGTGGTGTTAAAGGATTATTTGTCAAATCCTCAGATTCTGGAAAAATATCATTCACAGAACTCAAACAAAAAGGATATAATCACATATTCCTTTCACATATGATTTTCGAAGACAGAGGAGAAGAGTATGTAAAGAAATTCCATGAAAAATGTAAAATTATAGGTGCAAAGCTTATAATATTCTACACAACCTATTACAACGGTTCAGGCATGGTTAATCCAACTTCTTCAGAAGCTAAAAGCAGAATACAAAAAATAATAAGTATTGGTAAAAAAGATTGTGTTGATGGAGTCTGTCTTGACTACAACAGACACAATAGTAACAATCATAATGACAATATAATGAATACTATTACATCAAATACAAACAATGTAGTTACTGCACTATCAAACAAAGAAGTATATGCTACTTGTATGTATGAACATCCTGATACTTTGAAAAGTTATTATCATCAAGATATAGGAAAATGGAAAGCAACACCGCTTCCAATGGCTTATAAATATAACTATAATTACACTGACTATAAAATGAATGAAATAAAACAATTAATACAAAAAACAAACAATAAATCTATCTTAATATTCCAAAACTACCTCGGGGATAACAATGTTCGTGATGTTGGATCTAGTCAGTTACAACATGATATTCAATCTTGCAAAGTCAAAGATTATGTGATTTTCCGTTATGGTACTGGAGCTATTTAAATAAAATTTTTATTTTTTTTCATATTTTTTCATCAAAATTTTCAGAAATTTCACAATAAACACACATTACAAGAAAATTTTAAATACTATAAAAAATATAACAATAGTTATATTTAAATTTTTTAATAAACTTTTTAATTAAAGTATCTATAAATTTATTAATTTTAAATTATTTTAATATTCTCAAGTAAAATCTTTATAAGAACTTTGTAGTTATAAATAATTTAAAAGTTTATTTTTAATAAATAAATTTTAAATATTGTTTTAATATAATTTAATATGAGGTAAAAATATGTGTGAATTATTTGCTTATTCTTCTAATAAACCATTTGCAATAAATGAATATTTAAAAGATTTCTATTCTCATTGTAATCATCATCCTCATGGGTGGGGTTTAGCTTTATTAGATTCTTCAAATTATTCTATTTATAAAGAACCTATTAATGCAAGAAGAAGTTTAAAATTAAAAAATATTTTAAAAAATCCAATAATTAATAAAAATGTTTTTGCACATATTAGATTAGCTACAATTGGTGATTTAACTTATTCTAATTGTCATCCTTTTAATAAAAAAGATGACTCTGGTAGAATTTGGACATTAATTCATAATGGAACTATTTTTGATAGTTCTGATTTATGTAAATATTCTATGATTCAAGAAGGAACTACAGATTCTGAAAGAGTTCTAATTTATTTTGTTGATAATATTAATAAGGAAGAATTTAGAAAAGGTAGGAAATTAAATATTAAAGAACGCTTTAACTTATTAACTAATTTAGTTAATAATTTATCATTTAATAATAAATTAGATTTCATGCTTTTTGATGGTGAATATCTTTATGTTCACATGAATTGTAAAGATTCTCTACATTATTTTAAATTTAATAATGGTATAATGTTTTCAACTAAAGCATTAAGTAATGGGAATTGGAAAGATTTGCCTTTAAATACTTTATTATGTTTTAAAGATGGTAAATTATTGTTTAGAGCTGAACCTCATAATAATGAATACATTGAAACTCCAGAACAATTAATCTTTATTAAAAAATTTTTAAGTTCATTAAATGATGTGTCTGAAGGAGATTATGTATGGTAAATAATATTAATACTGAAGATATTAAGAATAAAATTTATCAAAAATTTATATCACCTACTAAAAATAATAATGAGGAATATATTGGAGTTGAAATTGAAGTTCCTATTCTTAATTTAAATAAGGATCCTGTAGATTTTAATGTTGTTCATAAAGTAACTGAATTATTTAAAAATAAATTTCCTTCTTTTGATGTAGAGGGTATAGACTATGATGGAAATATTTGTTCTTTAAAAAATAAAGATAATGGAGATATTCTTTGTTATGACTGTTCTTATAACAATATAGAATTTGCAATGGGTAAAGAAAAAGAATTATTTTCTATTAATGAACGTTTTACTGAGTATTATAAATTTATTAATGAAGAATTTGAAAAAAGGAATCATACTTTAACTGGAATGGGTATTAATCCCTATTGGAAATATAATCTTAAAGAACCTATTCCTAATGAAAGATATTTGATGCTTTATCATCATTTAAAATCTTATCCTAAATATAATGATATTATGTACTTTCATGATTATCCAGAATATGGTTTATTCTCAAGTGCTTCTCAAGTTCAGTTAGATGTTCCTTATGATGAATTATTAGAAACTATTAATACATTTTCTAAATTAGAACCAATTAAAGCAATTTTATTTTCTAATTCTGTTTTTTTAGGGAATAATGAAGATTATCTTTGTTTTAGAGACATATTTTGGGAGAATAGTACTCATGGTATAAATTCACAGAATATTGGTATGTATGATTTTGAATTTAAGAATATTTCTCAATTATTAAATTATTTATCTTCTTTAAATATTTATAGTGTAGTTAGAGATGGTGTTTATATAAATTTTACATCAATGAGTTTATATGAATATTTTAGTAAAGATGAAATTACTGGTGAATATTATGATAATGGTGAGTATAAAACTATTAGATTTACTCCTTCTTTAGATGATATTGATTATGTAAGATCATTTAAATTTATTGATGTTACATTTAGAGGTACAATAGAATATAGAAGTGTATGTACTCAACCGATTTCTGCTTCAATGTCTGTTTCTGCATTTCATGTTGGTTTAAAACATAAACTTCAAGAAATTAATGAACTAATATCTAACTCAGGTTTATATGATAATGCTTATTCACCAACAGAGTTACGTAAATTATTTATTAAAAAGGATCTTCCAAAATTTATTTCTGAAGATAAGTTATATGATTTATGTAAGGATATTGTAGATTTAGCATTCCAAGGTCTTAAGGAAAGAAATTATGGTGAAGAAGTTTTCTTAAAACCAATATATGAAAATATTAAAAATAGGACAAATCCTGCTAAAAGATTATTGTCTTTACTTGATGAAAATATTAGTTTAGAGGAAATTATAAAAGAATATGGTAGTTTATAATAGTATAGGTGATATTATGGAAGATATTTTTAATTTATCTACTGTAAAAAAATATTTTACTGGAGAACAGTTATTAGATGGTTTATTTGGAATTGAATGGGAAGGATTAAGAACTTTAAAAGATGGAACTTTATCTCTTAGACCCCATCCAGAAATATTTGGAAATAAATTAAATAATCCTTATATCACTACTGATTTTTCTGAAAGTCAAGTTGAAATCATTACTCCTGCATTTAATAGTGTTGGAGAAGCATTTCAATTTTTTTCATTTATTTCTGATTTAGTTAATACTTCTTTAGATGATGATGAATATATTTGGTTTCAATCATTACCCTGTATACTTCCAGAATCTAGTAAAATACCTATTGCAAAATATTATGGTAAAAAAGAATTAGCTGAGAAATCTATGGATTATAGAAGGGGTCTTGCAAAAAAATATGGGCTTCGTAAACAATTAATTTCTGGAATTCATTTTAATTTTTCATTTAAAGATAAAATGGTTCAAGAATTTTATAAACATATAATTGAAGACACATTCATTGATATTAATTATAAAGAATTTAAAGATAGCTTATATTTAAAAATTACAAGAAATTATATTAAACATGTTTGGTTTATAATTTATCTTACTGGATGTTCTGTTGCAGCTCATAAAAGTTTTACTGATGAATGTACTAAATTAATGAATCATACTGATAATAAAGGAAGTTTTTACACTGAAGATGGACCTTCTTTAAGAAATTCTTCATGTGGTTATAAAAATTTAGAACCATTATATCCTAGTTATAATAATGTATGTGAATTTACTCGTGATGTTCAAAGTTTTATTGATAAAGGTATATTATCTGAAGCTAAAGAATTATATACTCAAATTAGATTAAAACCTAAAAATCCAAATAAAATGCTTTCATCTTTAAATGAAAAAGGAATTCAATATCTTGAAGTTAGAACATTGGATATTAATCCTTTTTATAAATGTGGTCTTATTCGAAAGGATATGGATTTTTTACATATATTTTTAATATATCTACTTCTCTTAGATGAATCTGATTATGAAAATTGGCAAGAAGAAGCTTTTATAAATGAGATAAATGTTGCTCAATATGCTTATACTCCTGATTTAAAATTATTAAAAGATGGTGAAGAAGTAGATTTTGTTAATTGGGGTTTAGAAATTTTTGAAGGTATGGAAAAAATGGTTTATGAATTTAATATGGATTATTATAAACCAATAATTGTTTCATTGAAAAAAAGATTTCTTAATCCATCTTTGACTTATGGTAAACGTCTTCTTAATTTAATTAAAAAAGAAGGTTTTATTGAAAGTCAAATGAAATTATCTATGAATAATAAGAAAACAAGTGAATATATTATTAATAATACTAATTTATTAAATGATGAAAAATTTAAAAAATATATTCCTATTGCTCTTCAAGGAAAATATTCTAATTAAATGGAAATATTTGAATTAAATATATCAATTAAATAATTACTTAACATATTAAAAATTTAATTGATATATTATCTAATTGTTTTTTTTGCTTTATGTTGTGATAAGTATTTTTATCTGATTTTGGCTTATTTTATAGTTTTGTTAATGGGTATTTTTATCTGATTGTTTTTTGATTTGTTTTATGTTGTGATAAGTATTTTATTCATCTAATTGTTGTTCATGATTATATTTTATTCCATAAGGGCATGCATGAGCAGTAACTCCATGGATAATTTCTATATTATTTTCTATTTTGTCTTGTACTTCATGTGTAATTTTATGTGCCTCAATAATACTTAAATCTGGATTTACAGAAACATGGCAAGTTACTGTAGCATATGAACCAAAAAAATTAACTCTAATATCATGTATTTCAATTGCACCTTCTACTGAATCTCCAACTTTTTCAATTTCTTTAATTAATTCATCTGAAGGAACTTTACCCATAATATTATCAATATTATCTTTTCCAACTTCATATGCAGTTTTTAAAACTAAACATCCAATACATAATCCTATTATAGAATCAATTTTAGTAAATCCTAAATGAGCAATAATTACTCCAATAACAATTGCAAGGGAGGATAATAAATCTACTCTTTGGTGTTTACCATCTGCTATAATTGCTGGGCTGTTTATACTTTTTCCAATTGAGATGATTTTTTGACTCATAGCAATATTTGTTAATATTCCAATTACAGCCATAACACCTGCAAGATATGATGGTACAGTAGATACTTGTGCAAATAATAATTTTCTAATAGCACCACTTATAATTTCATATGCAACTACTGCTAAGAATATTACAATTACAAGACCACTTATTGCCTCTGCTCTTCCATGACCTAATGGATGGTCATGATCTGCAGGTTTGCTTGCAAGTTTAAACCCTATAAAAGCAATGATTGATGTTGCAACATCAGATAATGTATGTGCACCTTCTGCAATAAGAGCATAACTTCCTGAAAATATTCCAACAACTATGTTAAATATTGTAAGAAAACTATTACCTACAATTCCAACCATTGCAGCATTTTTACCGTATTTATCCCGTTCTTGTTTTTTCATTTTTCTTATTTCTCTATAATTTGTTTAGTTTTTAGTTTATTTTTTGTAATATTTAAAAGAATTCTTTTTTAATTGTATAATATAATTTTACTTAATTTTTAAGTGTATAAAAATTTTAAATTATTTTTTTTTATTTATTTTATTGATTTTTTGTATAAATGTTTTTTTTTAAATTATTTTTTTATTTATTTTATTGATTTTTTGTATAAATGTTTTTTTTTTAAATTATTTTTTGTGTATTTTTATTAGATTTTGTATAAATGTTTTTTTTTAAATTATTTTTTGTGTATTTTTATTAGATTTTGTAAAAAAAAGTATTTTTAATTTTTTTATTTTTTATCTAAATATGATTTAATTATGAATATTTACCTTTAAGAGCAATTGAATATATTAATTAGTAAATATTATTTTTAAAAATAAGATTGTTGAAATTATTCTTAATTTTTAGTATAATCTTTCTTAAATCTAATTTTAATCTATTATCTTTAAATTATATAAAAACTAAGAGTTCAACAAATATAAATTATTATTTTGTTTTTATTAAAAATATTTATTAGAGTATTTACTCTAATTTTTTAATTCATGTTTTTATATTTTTTCAAGTATATCCATTGCTTTTTTAATATTATCATATGAATTAGCATAAGACATTCTAACATTTTCTTTTCCCATAGATCCAAAGGCAAGTCCAGGTACTGTAATTACTCCTGCATCTGCAGCTTCTTTAACGAATTTTTCTGGATTTTCAATTTTAGGGAATACATAAAATGCACCTTCTGCTTTTACACATTCATATCCCATATCATTTAATCTACTTAAAATAAGATCTCTTCTTCTATTAAATTCATTAACCATTTTTTTAACTGAGTCTTGTGGTCCTTTTAATGCTTCATATGCTCCTACTTGTGATATTGAACTTGCACATGCTGTAGCATACTGATGTACTTTTAATAGTTCTTTAGTTAAATTTGAAGGAGAACTCATATATGCTATTCTTAAACCAGTCATTGCATAAGTTTTTGAAAAACCATTAATTGTAATTACATTATCACTATATGCTCCAGGTGAATAATGTTTTTTATTATCATAAATAATTTTTTCATATATTTCATCAGATATGATTATAAAATTGTAATCTGTTGCTAATTCAGCTATTCCTTTTATATCTTCTTTATCCATTACTGCACCTGTTGGATTAGAAGGTGAGTTTATAATTAATCCTTTGGTGTTAGGTGTGATTGCTTCTTGTATATCTTCCACTTTAAGTTTAAAATCATTTTCCATTGGTGTATTTACACTTATTGGATTTGCTTCAGATAATTTTACACATGCTTCATATGATAAAAATCCAGGATTTGGTATTAATATATCATCACCTTTTTCAAAAAATGCTTGACAACAATCATATAATGCTTCACTTGCTCCACAAGTTACTATAATATCATTTATTTCTGATTTTATATTGTTATCTTTGTTTAATTTTTTTACAATTTCTTCTCTAAGATTTTCAAAACCTCTGTTTGGTGTATAATGTGTTAATCCGTCATTAATTCCTTTTTTCATTGCTTCTTTGATATTTTCAGGAACATCAAAATCAGGTTCTCCAATTCCAAGATTTATTGCATTTGGGTTTGTATTTTCAAACATTTTTCTAATTTGTGATAATTCTATTGATTTTGTTCTTTTTGTTTTTTTAATCATTTTCACACATCTTTAAATTTTATTATAAAAATTTTTTAATAAGATTATATCTTTTCCTTAATTATTGGGCTTAATAAATAATATTTTATAATTATGAAAATCCTGTAATTTATTAAAAATTTAAATAAATATTTGTAAGTTTTTTTAACTTTTTAATTTGAATCTGATATTATATATTTTATATATTATTTATAATTTAATAAATTATAAACAATTATATTTACAATTATAACATTTATATTCTTCACACCATGGTGTTATTTCATTGTTTTTGATTTTTTCTCTTTCTTCTTTTAAAAAGTCATTATTATATCCTAAATTAATTTTAGACCATGGAAGTTCATCAGAGATATCATAATGAGGAATATATTTTTTCCAAGTATTTGTATTAATTTTATTTTGAATTGAATATTCTAAAAGTTTTGAAATATTTTCTCCTCCACAAGATAATACATATTGTTTTAAACCAATTTTAGCACTATCAAATTTTACATTTACTCCTTTAAGTTCATGTTTAAGATAACGTATCTTTGATTTAATATCATTGATATCATATTCTTCCCATTGTAATGGTGTTTGAGCTTTAGGAATTAATGGATTTATACTAAATTTTATTGAAATTCCTTTTCTTTTTTTAGAATCAATTCTTTTTATATATTCTGCAAGTTCTTTAATATCTTCATTATCTTCATTAGGAAAACCAATAATAAAATATAGTTTTAGATTAAAACCCATTTCTATTGCTAAATTACATATTTTGTCTATTTTTTCATCTGAGATATCTTTATTTATTGAATGTCTAAGTTTATATATAGATTCTGGTGCAATTGTAAGCGTTTTTTGTCCACTTTCTTTTAATGATTTTAATGATTCTTTTGTAATTGTTTCAATTCTCATAGATGGTGTTGATATTTCAAAAGATCTTTTATTTAATTCATTTGTTAATTTATTAATATTGGAGTAATCACTTACAGAAGGAGCAATTAATGCAACTCTATTAAGATTGCTGTTTTTTCTTGCTATTTCACTGATTTCTATTAATTTTTCAAGTGAACTTTCTCTTTTTGGTCTGTATAGATATCCAGACATACAGAATCTACACCCTCTAGAACATCCTCTTGAAACATTTAATAAAATAGCATTTCCAAACACTGGTTTATAATCAGGATTATCTGTATTAATTACTATTGGATATTTTATGTGGTAAGATTCATCCATATCTTCTACAAGTGCAATTTCTGTTTCATTATTGAATTTAGGTATATAAATTCCATCAAGATCTAAAAATTCTTCAAGATGTTCTTTAGGATTATCTAAACTTCTATAAATATCTATAAACTTATTAAAGACTACTTCTCCTTCACCAATTATAAATATATCAATAAATGGACTAAGGGGCATAGGATTTGCAGTAACACATGGACCTCCTGCTATAATTAGAGGATCTTTATCTGTTCTATCTTTACTATATAATGGAATATCTGAAACTGCAAGCATTTTTACTAGATTAAAATAATCTTCTTCAAATTGAATTGTAAAACTTAAAATATCAAAGTCTTTCATTGGACTATTAGATTCAATACTTCTAGTTTTAGGATAAATGATTCTTTCACAATAGGTATCATCAATATCATTTAATAAATTATATAATATTTGATAACCTAATGAAGACATAGCTACTTTATAAACATTTGGATAGATTAATCCAAAACGAATATTAATGTCTTTTAATTTCTTTTTAACTATGTTTTCTTCATATAACATTTTATCCCTTGTTTGAATATTTTTTATTAAACTTTAATCTGCTTTTAATATGTGTTGATGCTTAGTTTTTTTATTTTGGTTTTATTGATAATTAATTTATTTATATTCTTATGATTATATTGAGTAGAATTTTGCATTTATGAGTTTTATTGATAATTAATTTATTTATATCTAATTTTTATTTTATATTTTTTATTAAAATTATAAATTATTTTTTTAAATATATAAAAATTTAAATAAAGCAAGTTACATACTAATTTTAATAATTGATTTAAGGATTTTATGATTAATAAAAGATATAAAAAAGTTGTTGTCGGTGGAACCTTTGATAAGTTTCATTATGGTCATAGAAAATTATTGGAAACTGCTTTTCAATTAGGGGATTTTGTTGAAATAGGGGTTACTTCTGATAGTTTCGGTGGTCTTAAAGGGGATATTGATCCTTGTAAAGTACGTATGCAGAATTTATCTAAATTTTTTAAGGATTATGATAATTTTCACTTATGTAAATTAGAAGATAAATATGGTCCTAGTATTTATGAAGAAGATTTTGATGCAATTGTTGTTACTGAAGAAACAGAACCTACAGCAATTGAAATTAATGAAATTCGTAAGAAAAAATCCATGAAACCTTTGGATATTGTTGTTGTGAGTTTTGTTTTGGCAGATGATAATATTCCTATATCTTCTACGAGAATACGTAATGGTGAAATAGATAAAAAAGGTAATCTTCTTGATTAATTTATTTTATATTTAGGATAAAACCGACATGTTTATATATACACTTCGTTATATTTATTATTAAGAAAATTTTTTATGGTGATTTAATGGCAATTATTATAAATGCAGATAAATGTGGACATATTGAAAATTGTCCTGGTGAAGGTTTATGTATAAAATTATGTGAATCTGGTGCTCTTACTAATGTTGATGGTGATGTATCTGTCGATAATAGTAAATGTGATGAATGCGATTTATGTATTCAAAACTGTCCTAATCAAGCTATATCTAAAGCATAGAATTAAGGGGTATTTTCATGTCACTTGTTAAAAGAGAAGGTGTTGAAAGTAGGGAATTAATTCATGATAATGATAAATGTGTAGGATGTGGAATTTGTGCAGATATTTGTCCTACAGAATCATTAAGATTAGGTCCTATTGTACCTATTGCACGTGGTTTATTAAAAATGGATTATATTTCTTGTAATTCAAAAAATTGTGTATTATGTGGATTATGTGCAAGTGCTTGTCCATTTGATGCTTTATCTTTAAAAATCGATGATGAATTTATTTCTAATATTGAAAATTATCCTGTTTGGCATAATGGTGCAGAAATTAATGAAGAAGACTGTTTATATTGTGAAAACTGTGTAGAAGCATGTCCTAGGGATTCAATATTCTTTAAAAGAGAATTACCTAATCGTAATGACTTACTTATTGGTACTATTGATGTTAATGAAGAAGATTGTATTTATTGTAAAGTATGTGCAGAATTATGTCCTGCTGAAGCAATTAAAATTAGCTCAAATAATGAGTTTGGAATTCCAGATACTATAGAAATTTCTGATGATAAATGTGTATATTGTCAAGTATGTAAAAGGGCTTGTCCTCAAAATGCTATTAAAGCAATTTGTTCAACATGTATGCATCAAGAAGAAATTGAAAAACCTAAAATTACAGGTACAATCTTTATTGAACAAAAATGTGTTAACTGTGGATGGTGTGAGTCTGTATGTCCTGCAGATGCTGTTGAAGTTAACAAACCATTTATTGGTGAGGTATTAAGGAATCCTGAATTAGTATGTAAAGGCGAATCTTGTCATGCATGTCAAGATGTATGTCCATGTAATGCAATTGAGATTATTAATAATGAATCTTCTATTAATCCAAGTTATTGTGTTTTATGTGGTGCATGTGCTAAAGCTTGTCCTCAACATTTACTCACTATTAAACGTAACAGTATGAAATTAGATAATATTCAATCTCCTTCATGGAAAGATATTCTTGGAAAATTAGTTGAATAATTTTTAATTTTAAGATTGTTTTTTCAATCTTTTTATTTCTTTTTTTAATTATTTCTATATTTTAAGATTTAATTTATTTTTTTTTAATTTTAGGGAGTCTTTATTAAAATTTTTAAGAATTTTAATAAGATAGTTTTATTTAAAGATCTTATTTCTATTTTTTATAAAAATTTAAACAGTATTTAATATTTTAAAATTAAATTTAATAGAGTTTATCTTTTATTTTTTATAAAAAATTTATTAGTACTTTAAAATTAGATTTAAACTTATTTTAAAATTATTGATTCTATTAATGGATAAATGGAATGGATATTTCTTTGCTGATTTTAATATTGATTTTTAATTTTAAAATTTATTAATAAGTAGAATATCTATTTACAAATTATTTAATGTTGTATTTCTACCTATTTCAATAAGATTTTTTAATTTAATATTTATATCATTATTTAATTTAAAAATAAATTTTCCAATAATTAAAACAAATATTAATGTTAGGCCTATTAATAAAATCAGTTCTGAACTTATCTGTCCATTTTTATCCTTTTTTATATTCATTTAATCACATATTTTTTATTAATTCTTAATGTTTTTAAGTCTATTTAGATGTATTTAATTTATTAATTATGCAGAAATGTTTTCTCTAAGTTTGTCCATATCAGAACTTGCATTTAATTTATTTGCACTATTTTGGAAGTATGATTTATAAATTAATATTGCAGCTATTGCAATTACAATAACACCACCAAATAATAGGATGTATTCTGCAGCTCCTTGACCATTTTCTTCATTATTTAATTTCTTAATTGAAAATTTTATTTTATTCATTTATAATCACCTAAACTATTTTATAAATAAAAAGGTAATTATATCTTGATTATTTTTAATTTAAATCTCTTTTAAATCTTAATTTTCATCTAAAAATTTTTATTTTTTAGTATTTAAAAAAATTTTCAAGTTTTTAATTTTTTATTATTACTTTAATTTAATTTTTATTTTTTAAATTAAATGATGTTGTTTTATTTATCTATTAAATTATTAAATTTTCAATAAATTAGCTATTTTTTTAATTATAGTAATAAACTTTAAATGTTTATAAGTTATAAATATTATTAATTTAATTTTAATTAGATTATTGTTTTATAAAACAGTTAATGTAGGTGTAGTTTGTGGCTGATTTATTAAAAGTTTTTTCAGGTTTTTTATTACTTGCTATGGGTGTAGCAATTTTTATATTGAATATATTTTATTATTTAAAATCATTTATCTTAATAATTGGATTAATTTTAGCTCTCGCCGGGTTATATTTAATTATTAAAGCAACTAATGTTATATCTATTGAAAATACTAAAGAAATTTTAAATGATTCAACAAAATCTAATACAAAACTTAATAAATTAAATTCTAAAGGAATTACTGACAGTATAAACTTTAATCTCGATAAAAGAAATGTTGAAAGTATGCCTGAATTTAATTTTGATTCATTAAAAAATGCACCAGAACATCTTACTAATAAAGTTGATAACTTTTATGAAGATACTAATGATGCAAGTGATGTAATGTCAAAAGCTGTTTTAAAAGTAAAACCTACTAAATCTAATTATACAAGTAAAACTTATCAATTTACACCTAATTATGAAAGACCTGTAAAAGTTACTCGTCGTCCAGCTAAGAAACAGTCTACTGGCTTTGATGTTTCTAAAATTCCAGAATCAGAAAAAGCTCATGAAATTGATGAAGAATTAGTTAAAACTAATGATGAAGCAATGATTTATAATCAAAATTCATCTAATTATAATGTTCCAAATAGTGATGAGTTTATTGAAGTTCAACATGATTTAAATGATAATGATGAAGATTATGGAGTATATAATGATTTTGATTTAGATGATTCTGAAATTTATGGTGAACCATTTGAGTTAGATAATACAGTTAATGATATAGAATCAAAACCAGTTAGCTTAAGTAAACCTAATAAAACTAATGATGATGAAATTAAAATTGATCCTAATAATCCAGAATCTCTTCCAATTCCAAAACTTCTTAAAAGTTATGTTATAAGTCCTGAAGGAAGAATTTCAACTCAAGAAGCATCTGAAAAATTATCTGCTATGGCAGTTAATAATATTTTATTAATTACAAAATCATTAAATGATATGTCTCATAAATTTTTAGATAATTTATCAAATGTTTATACTAGAATAATTGTTGAAGATTTTGATTCTTCTGATTTATCAACAGCTCTTGTCATTAGTTCATTAATTGGTAAAAATGTTGAAATAAGAACTATGCCTGTTTTAGATGCTATCAATTTAGTTATTGATGATTCATATGCTTTAATTGTATCTGATGATGAAACTAATAAAGAGTTCCAATATGGTGCTGTTTATTCTGATAAAAAATCTATTAGTGATATTAAATCTATGTTTGAATCAACATGGAATATAGCAGAACCAGTTAAAGAAGATTTATTTAATAATTAATCTTTTATTTTTTTATTTGAATGTATTTATATTAAGTTTTTTAGATTTTATTTAGTTTTAAATTATGAATAAATATTATACTAAATTTGAAAATTTCAATAAATCTTTTTTATTATTAAATGAACTTCTCTTTTTAAGACTTATTTTTAATATTTTTTTAAGATTCATTTATTTTTATTTTAAATTATTATAATCTTAATGGATTTAATAAAATTAAAATTTTTAAAAAAATATTTATTTTTTTATTTCCATAATTAATATTAATTAAAATATTATGGAGGAATATTATGGAAATTAAATGGTTAGGTCATTCTGCATTTGAAATTATTACTAGTGATACAACTATTCTTATAGATCCATTTATTAGTAATAATCCTGTATGTAGTACACCAGTTGAAGAATTAAATCCAGATATTATTTGTTTAACTCATGGACATTCTGATCATTTTGGGGATTTACTTGAACTTGCTGAAGTTAATAATCCTGTTGTGGTTACTAATGCTGAACTTGCTGTATTTTTACAAAAACAAGGAATTGAAGCAGTTAGTATGAATATTGGAGGTTCAATTTCAGTACGTGATATTAGGATTACTATGTTAGATGCTAAACATTCATCAGACATTGATTTTGTAGAAGAGAATTGTATACCTGGTGGTAGTGCAGCTAGTTTCCTATTTACTTTTGAAGATGGAACTAAAATTTATCATGCAGGAGATACTGGATTATACAGTGATATGGAAAATATTATTGGTAGAATTTATAAACCTGATGTACTTATGGTACCTATTGGGGATAAATTTACAATGGGTCCTTTTGAAGGTGCTTTAGCAACTCATTGGATGTCACCAAAAGTAGTTATTCCAATGCATTATAATACATTTCCTGCAATTGAACAAGATCCTGTAGTTTTCTCTAATTTTGTAAAACAATTAAATCCATCTATTGATGTAGTTATTATGAACCCTGGAGAAACTTATGAGGTTCCAGATTTTAATGATGAAGATTAATTATTTCTTTATTTTAAAAATTAGTAATTCTTAAATAATATTTTATTAATTTATTTTATTAAAATATTATTTTAATTAATTTTAAAATCTTTAATAATTTATTTATAACTTCTTATTTTTAAGTAGAAATTTAAATTACTTAAAAATTTTATTATTTTATAAAAATTAGAAAGATTACTTTGATATTTTATTTTTAAAATTATTTCATATTTAGGACAATTAAATTTTTTTTATTTTTTTAAAAACTTTAAATTTAATTTCAAGCTTAAATAATATATATTATTATAAAAAATAAGATTTTAACAGATATTTGATGATATTAAAAATTTATTTTAAGAATTATAAATTCTTAAAACTATTTTTAGTAATAATCACATTTGCCCGTTGGTAGAACTTTTACAATATCATCTAAATCAAGAATATTGTCTTCATTTATTTTAGATAATATACTTTTTGCCATAGCTTCTTTTTTAGTAAAACCAGGTTTTATTAAAACATATTTATTAGTTTTTGCTTTTACTGCATCTTCTGGTCCAGCCATAACTCTTTTTCCTTCATAATCTACAATTCCAATAGCTATTTTTAATTGTGCACTATGAACATAGTTTCTATGACCTCTTATAACAAATGAACCTTTAGGTAAAAATTCTCCAGATTCTGGACTTTTACTAACTTGGTCTGGTTCTACCCAATATACATCTTGTGTAGAATATCCATCTTTCCAAGCAGATGAAAATGATGCTGTGAATATTGCAGATTCTTTTAATGTTTGTTCATCTATTTCTTTTCCTTGTAATTTTACTGCTATTGATGGTGCACCATGTATATCCGCATGCATATAAATATCATTATTGTCTAAGTGTTTTTTTACAATATTTTCATTACTATTTGCATCACGACCTCCAATTACTAAGACACCTGTAGAACTTATAAACCATCTAAATTTTTCAAACCATTTTAATTCTTTTTTAACTCTTTTCTTAATTGTAGTAATATTTTTCATAGCTATTTCTTTTTTATCTTGCATTTGTTTTAATTGTTTTTTAGTATTTTCAATAGCTATATTTGCACCTTTAATTTTATGTTTTGCTTTTTTAGCTTTTTCATAGTAGGTTTCAGCATTTTCATTTATTTTTTTACGTGTATCAATATTAATTTGTATATTATCAAATTCAACAGTCATAGCCCCCATTTTATCAAGTGATACAAAGTTTTTCGTTGCTTTAAGTCCATCTTTTTTAGCTTTTTTCAGTCTTTTATTAATTTCTTTATAGGAATAATCTTTATCTCTTGCAGCTTCAATTACATTAATAAGGGATTCAATTTCAGTATAATTAGAATAAATTAATTCTCCTTTTTTCTGTGATTTTTTTATTGTTTCATGAAAACCTTGGAGTGTTTCTTCTTGTAATTTAAGCCTTTTTTCATATTTTCCAACTTTTTTATTCCAAATTTTTTCTTCTTCATTACTTATAGTTTCATTAATTTTTTTAGAATAAAATTCATCACATGCTTTATTAAAGTTTTCAAAATATTCATGTTTAAAATCATGATATTTTTCAAGTTCAATAGGTACTACATCTTCTTTTTTACCATTAACAATTTCTGGTTTAATTTTACCTTCTTTTAATGGTTCAAATATTAATTTAAAACTTTCATAAATATCATCAATATCAGAATTACTTAAATCATTTGGATTAATTTTTTTATCAATTTCATCTAAGTTTTTATTTTTTCTTAAAATATTAGTTCTTAATAAAATCTCTTCAGCATATAAACTTCCAAGACCATTTTTAGCAAGAGTCCTAATTAAATCATCTTCAGAATTATTTAATAATTCTTTTAATTCTTCTTCTTTAATGGTTAGTGGGTTTATAGTATTTTCTGGAGGATATTTATATTCCTTATTAGAACTTATATCTCTATTACTCCATGATTTCCTTTTAAGTGGCATTATTATATTTTTTTCTTCGTCTAATAATATTATATTTCCTTTTGAGAATAATTCTATAATTAAACTATATTTTTGTTCTTTTTGCATTGTAATTTCAACGATACGATCAAAACCATGTTGTTTAACACTTACTACATTTGCTCCACTTAATTTTTTTCTAAGTAACATTGGAAATGATGGTGGTTGTGTTGGGTTTTTAATAGGATATTGTGTTTGATGTATTCTTTTTCCTGCTTCCATTACAATATCTATTCTTCCATACCCTGCTTTGTGAAACTTCATAACTACAATATTCTTTGTAGGTTGATATGATTTTTCAACTCTAGATCCTTTAAGTAGATTGTTTAATTCATGAGTAATAGCATAGATATCTACATTAGTCATTGTTTTCATATTTAATCCTTCTTTAGTTATATTTGGTTTTAAATCTTGTTTTTTATAGTTTATATTAAATTTTAATGTTATTTAATTTTGAGTTTAAATTGAATTTATAAAGTTTATTTTAATTATTAAAACATAATAATCTTATTAATTTAAATTTTTAAAATGTTTTTTATTTTTATTAACATAATTTAATTTTTATATTTAAATTTTTAGAAAATATACTATTTTTATTATTTTTAAAAAATTATATGATAATTGGATATTTAAATAACATATTTTAAATATGATTACATAAATATTCTTAATAGTATAAATATTATATCGATTTTTTTTTAAAATTTGTCTTAGAATTATATAATATTATTATAGATATTAGTTATTATTATAATTATTATTTTAGATTTTTAATTTTATAATTGGAGGAATAAAATGGATAATATTCAAAAAATTACTGGTATTAATCTTATAACTGGTGTTATTTGTGGAATTTTATCTGCAATGTTTTCTTATGGGACTTTAGGTCTTAAAAATGAGGTTCTTGCTTCTATTTTAGGTATTGTTGTTGCATACTTTATTGGTAAATGGTGTATGAATAAATTTCAAGATGACATTGAAAGTTCTAGAGATTATTTTGGTAAAGGAATTTTCCCATTTGCAGTTGGTTGGTTTATGTTATGGGTTCTTTGTTTAAGTTATGCTAAATTTTTACCATTTATGTAAATTTATTCAATTTTTTTAAATTTTTGTTTGTGTATTTATTAACTTTTTTCATGTTTTTTTTAATTTTAATTTTGTTTTTTTTATTTTAGGCTTTTCATGTTTTTATTCGTGTTTTTTTTTATTTTAGGTTTTTTTGCGTTTTTTATGTTTGTTTGTGTTTTTTATTATTCTTATTTATAGATTATTATTTTTTTTAAATAAATTAAAAATAGTTTCTTAATTAGAATATTAATCATATAATAAATTGGAAAATGGTTTTTTAATTAGAATATTAATGAAAATGGTTTAGTTAAAATATTAATTATAAAAGAATATTAAGGAAAAATGCTTTAGTTAGAATATTAATTATAAAAGAATAATTAGGAAAATCTAGTTAAAATTTAAAAGAATAATAAATTAAAAAAATAGTTGGTTAGTTAAAATACTAACCATATTATAAAGAATAATGAAAGAAGGAATGTAATTGGTGCAGTAAATTTACTTATTTGTACAGTTGAACTTATTGTTGATATAAGTTCAGTTGCATTATTTGGTCCAAATGTTCTAAGATTTTTAATATCTTCAACTGTACAGCCAACTTCTACTTCTTCTAAATCTTCCAATGCTTCTTTAATTGTTTGTTTAACATATTTTATTATTGTTTCTCTTTTGGATAATCCAATCGGATTGTATCCTCTTGAAATGGTATTTACAGAATGTGTATCTGTAGTCATTACTTCTCCTTCATCTATTCCAAGTTTTTTAATTTCATCAAGAATTTCTTTTCTAAATCCAATTTCCATATTATTTGAATCAAATAAGATATATGCAGTTTTTTGTCCTGCAACATCTATAATCATAGTTTTTACACCACTTTCTCCAACACCATTATTTTTATCAAGTGTTTCCATTAAACTTTGACTACATCCAATTTTAATATCATCATATTCTTCTTCTTTTTTAATTTTATCAATAGTGTCTAATAATTCAAATACTCTTGGATTACCTGGTAGGACTCCACCAGACTCTTCTGTAAATGAGTTATGGCAATCAACTATTATTGCAGATTTTGTGTTGAAATTTTTAGATGCTTGTACCATCATTGTAAGTCCTACACTAAATTCTATATCGTCACTACCTTCTGGTGCAAAGGTGGATAATAATACTATTCCATCATTAAAGAATTGCACACCAATATTTGCAGATTTATTGCTATATCTTATAAATTTACTAGCTTTAGAGGAATATTCTATTTTATTTATTCCATTTCTTATAGCATCTTCTATTTTATCAAGTTCATTAATACTTGTTGGATTAAAGTCATGTGTAGAAGGTCCATGAGCAACCATTGTAAAAGCTTCAAACCTATTTGCAATATTTGTAGGCATATTTCCACCACCAATATTACCAAATGGTCCAGGATGTACTGAAGGACTTATAAATAATGATTTTATTTTACCTTCTTTATTTCTAAAACTTATGATACTTACATTAGTATCAATATCTTCACCAGTATAAGATAAGGTATTTTCTAAATCATGGGATCCTTCATTCATATGTTTAATAAAAAGACTTATTAATTCAAGCATATTTATGTTTAAGTTCTTTTTTAATGGTGCTGCTGATGTTTTAATAAAGAGATAGATTGCAATTAAAAATATAACAGATCCAATAAATACTTTAGCAAACATCATTATTACAAGATTAACACTTATTAGATTTAAACCAGTATTACTTATAGATAATAATATGAGTATTATTAATGGTTGTATTAATGCTAAGAATGCTGATTTAGTAAGGCTAATTAATGTTGAACTCCAAAATACAAGGAAACTAAATGAAAACATAATAATACAAGCAAATTCTATTGCACTAACATATGTATTAGGATCATTTCTAATAATTACACTTAGGACTGTGAAAAAACAGATTCCCACACAATTTAATAAGCATAAAAACATAGAATGTTTATTTTTAAGGTTTATTCCATGCATTGAATGATTAATCTTTTGATTAATAAAACCACATAAGATTGCACTAATACCAAATATTATAAAATAAAATACTCCACTTCCAATTATTTGCATAAAGATATTTCCTTTATGAGGACTTAATAAATCAATAATAACTCCTGTTATGAAGCTTATTAAACTTATTCCTATAATGGATGTTTTAATATTTGGAAGTGTGGTAATATATTTTGATAAACTTGCTACACTACTCATACTTGACATTTTATTTCCTCTAAACTTTTATAACAATATTAATTTTAGAATTTAAATTAAATAAATTTTATTTGTTTAATTTATATCTTTTTGTAATTTGTTAATATTTATATTTTTTATATTATTCATCATCTTTTTAAAAATTTTTATATTTATTAAATTATATAAATTAATTAAGTAATTATTATATATTTTAGAAAGTATTAAACTTTTATAAAATTAAATTATTTAATAATGTATTAAATGTGGTGATTTAATGATTGATTTAACTACTCCAATTCATTCAGAAGATGTTAAAGATTTAAAAGTTGGAGATGTAATTAATGTTTCTGGTACAATATTCACTGCTCGTGATCAAGCTCATAGACGTATTGTAGAAGAAGGAGAACCATTTAGTTTAGATGGTAATGTAATATTTCATGCTGGACCAATTATAAGAAAAAATGGGGAAAATGATTATGAAGTTGTAGCTATTGGACCAACTACTTCTATGAGGATGAATCCATATGAAGCAGATGTTATTGATAAAGGAGTAAGACTTGTAATTGGTAAAGGTGGAATGGATGATACTGTTCGTGAAGCTTTAGTAAAAAATAATGCAGTTTATGCAGTTGCTACTGGTGGATGTGCTGCATTATATGTTAGTTCTGTTAGAAAAGTAGATAGTGTTACTTGGTTAGATTTAGGTGTTCCTGAAGCAATGTGGGAATTAGAAGTAGATTCTTTTGGACCTTTAATAGTTGCAATGGATTCAGAAGGTAACTCTTTATATGATTAATAAAAATATTTTTTATATTTCTAAAATTTTATAATTATTATTCTATTTATATTTTTGAGCCTTTTGAAATCTTATTATTTTATAATAATTTGAATAATATTATGTCTGTTGAAAACTATTTTTTATAAAATTTTAAATTTAGTTAATACTTGAAAATCAATTTTAAGAAAGTTTATCTATAAAAATTTTGATAATTTCAATAAAATTATAATATTAATACTTAAAAATTAAATTTAAAAAAATTTATTCTAAATATTAGAAAAATTAATAGGATAATAATTAAATTTAAAAAAAATTTATTCTAAAAATTAGAAAAATTTTAAAAATCTTATTTTTTATATAATTTTAAAATTTATATTCATGAATTTATTTATAATTATTTTTTAATTTTAATTTACAACAACATTTATATATTGTAAAAAAATAAAACTAATTAAGATTTAAATTTAAAATTTATTTTACTTAAAAATTATTTATAATTTAAAAATGGTGATAATATGGCTGATTTAAAAGAAGCTGCTGAAAAAAAATATAAATCTAGAATGAGAAAATTTAAAAAAGTTGTAAAAAGTGATGAAGAAAAAGATAAATTTTTCTCCCAATTAGGTGCTTCATTTGAAGTATTTTTACCTACTAAAAACCCTGATGAAATGAGTGATAGTATTTTATTCTACTGTGATCCTGATGGTAAAGTTGTTCAAGGTGAATACTCCTATAATGAAGGAGAAGATTTTGAATCTGTAGATATTAAAGAAAAAGATTTAAAAGTTTTAATTGATGCTTTTAAAGATTTTAAATTAGAATTCTTGGAAGAATAATTTTCTTCTAAAATCTTATATTTTTTTAATTTACTTGTTTTTTTGTTAGTTTGTTTTTGTTTTTTTTATTGTGGTTTTATATTTTTTTAATTTAGTTGTTTTTTGTTTTTGTTTTTATTGTGGTCTTATATTTTTTTAATTTAAAATTAAGGTTTTAAATAAATATCTTTTTAATAGAATTTAGAATATATTAAATTATTAACATTTAATTATTTTTTGAAATCTAAAAATATTACTATAATGTTTTATAAATTATAAATATAAGATATTATTTTAATTAATATAATTTTTTTTAAATATTTAAAAGCCTCATTAAAAAAATAATCTATAATTAAAATAATTAAGTAAAAACTAAGATATTTATAATTTATTGAAATTTAATTTATATTTTAGAAGGGGCCTTTTTTAGTAAACTATATTATGTGATATTATGATTGTAGAAAATTCATTAGATGAACTTAAAAAAAGAGAAGCAGCTTATAAAATTATTAAAGATATTATTGAATCAAAAGAAGATATTCCATTATATGATTTAACTGGGCTTTCTGGAGGTTTTTTAGCTTCAGAAGATGAATTATCTCTTCTTCAAACTTATATTGGTCCAGCTATTTTTGAAGATAAAATTCAAGAAATTGGTAAAAAACATATGGGTGGAGAAAAACTTGTACCATTAAATAGGACTAGTTCTGGAATTCTTGCTACAATTTTATCACTTGTTAAAAAAGGAGATAATGTAGTACACTTTTTAAAAGCTCATCCTGCACATCCTTCTATTACAAGAGCATGTGATTTAGTAGGTGCTAATTATGAAGAATTCATTGATATTAATAAATTCAATATTCCTGAAAATACTTCTCTTGTAATTATTACTGGTTCAACTATGGATCATCAGGTTCTAGATGAAGAAACATTTAAAAAAGTTATAAAAATGGCTCATGAGAAAAATATTCCTGTATTTGTTGATGATGCTAGTGGTGCAAGACTTCGTACAGCTATTTTTAATCAAAAACCTGCATGTGAATTAGGTGCTGATCTTGCAATTACTAGTACTGATAAATTAATGAAAGGACCTCGTGGGGGATTACTTGCTGGTCGTGAAGATCTTGTAAATATGGTTAAAACTAAATCTAATGAATTTGGTCTTGAAGCTCAAGCACCAATAATACTTGCTATGATTAATGCACTTAAAGATTATAATCCTGAAAATCTTAGAGCAGCTATTTCAAAAAAAGATGAGTTATTTAATTTATTAAATGATTCTTTTGATATGTTTGAAACTACTCCAACGGGTGTTAGAGTATCTAAAGAATCTCTTTATAATGCAGTTAAATCTAAAGTTGATACTAAATTATCTAATACTGATTTATGTTTCTTATGGAGTATGATTTTACTTAAAAATGAGAAAATTATTACTATTCCTGCAGTATCAATGCCAGGTGCATCTACAACAATTCGTTTTGATTTATCTGCAAATGATGCAAATAAACTCGAAATTAAAGATATTTTTAATAAAATTAGTAATTCCTTTGATTTATTAATTAAAGTTTGTGTTGATGTTGATAAAAGTAGAAAAATTATTTATAATGAATAATTTAATGTCTTAAAACTTTAATTTAAAATTTTTTTTATATTTTTTAATATAATCTTTTTTGTTGAAAACTATTTTTTATAAAAATTTAAAATTAGTTAATACTTGTAAATTAATGTTAAGAAAGTTTATTTACAAAAATTTGAGGATTTCAACAAAGTTATCTTTTTTTATAATTTTACTTGAATTTAAATACGTATGAAGTAATTGTTATTTTTTTATTTAAAAAAAGAATGTGAGTTTAATTTATTTTAAAACTCTACATTCTCCAGAATAAATTTTGACTAATTTTCCATTATTTTTTTCAATAATTAATGCACCTTCTTGGTCAATTCCTACTGCATATCCAGTAATTACTTTTCCATAAGGTTGTTTAATTTCTACATTTTTACCTATTGTGTGGTTATATCTTCTCCATTCATCAAAGATAAATTCAAAGTCTTCTTCTAAAAATTTATTATAACAATATTCAAATTCTTTTAAGAAGCATACAAGACCTTTAGTATTATTTACATGGTCAACTACATCATTAAGGGATATTGAAGTTTTTCTAATTTCTTTAGGTAATTCATCAATATTTACTTCTGAATTAATACCTACACCAACAATAATACTTTGTAAATCATTGAATTTAGCAATAGATTCTGTTAAAATTCCACATACTTTTTTATCATTAATTAATACATCATTTGGCCATTTAATTTTTGAATCAATGTTAAATGATTTTAATGTACGTGTTACTGCAACTGCAGTAGTAAGTGTTAATAAAGGTGCTTTTGCAGGGGATATATCTGGTTTTAATATAATGGATAACCATATCCCTCCTTCAGGAGATTCATATTTTTTTCCAGATCTTCCTTTACCCATAGTTTGTGTTTCTGAAAGAATTATAGTACCACTTGAAACATGGTCTGATAGGAATTTAGCAACTATATTTGTAGATTTTACAGATTTAAAACAATATATTTCTCTTCCTATCTCTTTAGTTTCAAGTAAACCTCTAATTTTCTCTCTAGGTATTGAATCTATAGGTTCTGTACCTAATTCTTTAACACTTTTTGTTAAATCATCAATACCTATTTGTAATATTTCTTCTGCACTTTTATCTTTTAAATTCAATTTATTTGATAAAAGATTTAAAATATCCTTATTCATTTTATCACAGGGTTATTTTTTTATTTTCTATTAATTTCCTTAATTTTAGTTTCATTTAAATATGATCCAACTGCTGCAGAGATTGCTGCAATTTTTTTAGCTGGCATGAAAGTGGATTTTAAACGATTTACACGTTCAATATCTTCAGCAACTACTTTTTCCATTTCTTCATAAATTCCTTTTTTATTTTCATCAATGAAGTGTGTATTTAAATCTCCAGATAAAAAGTTTGGATTTCTAATAATTGCTTTATGGAAAGGAATTGTTGTTTTTACTCCAAGAATAATATATTCACTTAATGCTCTTTTCATTCTACTAATAGCATCATTTCTTGTTCCACCCCATGTAATTAATTTAGAAATCATTGAGTCGTAAAATGGAGGTATTGTATAATTCATATATACACCACTATCTAAACGTACTCCTGGTCCACCTGGTGATCTGTATCCTGTAATTTTACCTGGGTTTGGAGCAAATCCATTAAATGGATCTTCTGCATTTATACGACATTCAATAGCATGTCCATGTGGTTGAATATCTTCTTGTGATAATTTTAATCCTTCACCAGATGCAATTTTTAATTGTTCTTTTACAATATCAACATTAGTTATGATTTCAGTAATTGGATGTTCTACTTGAATACGAGTATTCATTTCAAGGAAATAATATTTTCCATTATCGTATAAATATTCAATTGTACCTGCACTACTGTAACCAACACATTCCGCTGCTTTTACAGTACTTTCTCCCATTTGTTCTCTAAGTTCTTTAGTCATAATTGGAGATGGTGCTTCTTCAAGTAATTTTTGATTTCTTCTTTGTATAGAACATTCACGATCACAAAGATGTATTGCATTTCCATCTTCATCTGCTAAGATTTGGAATTCAATGTGTCTTGGTTTTTCAAGGTATTTTTCAATAAAAACAGTTGAATCTCCAAAATTAGTTTTAGCAACTGATTGTGTTGATTCAATAGCACGTACTAATTCATCTTCTTCATAAACAGCACGCATACCAATACCTCCACCACCAGCGGAAGCTTTGATAATAACAGGATAACCAATATCTGCTGCAATTTTTTTAGCTTTATCAATATCAGTTACACCTTTATCTGTACCTTCAATAACAGGGACTCCTGCTTTTTTCATCATTTGTTTTGCTGTTATTTTATCTCCCATTTTTTCAATAACATCACCTTTAGGTCCAATGAGTTTTATTCCATTTTTTTCACATTTTTTCCCAAATTCTGAATTTTCTGCTAAAAATCCATATCCTGGATGTATTGCATCTGCTCCAGAATCAATAGCAATGTCAATGATTTTATCAATATTTAAGTAAGATTTTTGAGGACTTGGATTTCCTAATGGATATTTTTCATCTGCATAATTAGTGTAAAGAGAAGTTTTATCTGCATCAGAATATATAGCAACACTTTTAACATCAAGTTCACGGCATGCTCTCATAATTCTAATTGCAATTTCTCCTCTATTTGCAATTAATACTTTATCAAACATTTGAAACCTCTTTTCTTTTTTTAACCTATTTAATACTACTTCTAATTCATATATTATATTTAAGTTAAATTAAGTGGAATATTAAATATTGTTTTTTAAGTACTAATAATATATAATATATTATATATTTTAATCTGTTTTTTAAAGTATTAACTTTTTTTTATTATTATTTTATTTTTTTCTTTAGGATATTTTTTAATATATATAATTTTATATTCTTTTTTCAAGGTTTAATTAGAATTTTAATATAAAGTTTAGGAAATTTAATATAATATTTTATTAAAATATTATAGTAATTTATTTTCTTGTGTTGATACTATGAGAAAAATTAGAAAAAAGAAACATTTAGAAATGATTATACAGAATATTCCATCACATCCAAATCCTAAGGTTGAACTTGAACAATATTCTACTCCTGCAAATATTGCTTCTGATATTATGTGGAATGCATATTCTTTAGGTGATATTAAAGATTTATCTGTTGTAGATTTAGGTTGTGGTACTGGGATTTTTGCTATATCTTCATTACTTCTTGGTGCAAAAAATGTTCTTGGTATTGATATAGATAGTGAATCATTAAAACTTGCAGAAAAAACAGTAGTTGATATAGGTGTAGATGCACAAAAATTAAATAGTTTACATTTTTTTCAAAGTGATATAAATTCTCTTAAAAAAATTAATGATTTGAATATTTCTGGATTTTTAGAAGAGAAAGTAGATACAATCATTCAGAATCCACCTTTTGGATCTCAGGAAAGAGCAAAAAAAGGTGCTGATAGAAAATTTATTGATTTTTCTGTTGAAAATAGTTCTGTTGTTTATTCATTTCATATGGCAAGTACTAAAGATTTTGTTGAAAATTATTTCAAAGATTTAGGTGCTAGGATTACTCATGAATTTTTTTATAATTTTTCATTGAAAAATATTTATAAATTTCATACTCATGAATTAAAAAATGTAGAAGTTATTGTTTTTCGTGTTGAAACTTTTTAATTTTTGTTTTTTTATATTGTCTTTATTTTTTTATTTTTAGTAATTTTTATTCCATATATTTTTGTTTTATTTTATTTTACTAAGACTTATTTTTTCTTTTTTTCATAACTTCTTTTAAATCTTAAATTTATCATTAAAAAACAATACTTTTATATACTATTATAATCAAAGTAATATTATTATATTCATGAGAATATAATATTTTTTTTGTAGCTGAGCTACTGGTATTATAGTTGATATAATACTGTTGATAAGTTTATTTAGTGATAGCTATCAAAAATTTGCATACATTTATATAGTATTTTTAACAAATCTTTATAAATGCAAAATATTAATTTATCTTTATTTATACCTAATTCATATCTCGCAGAAACTAATGACTTGAAGTTAAAAACCTATAAAATAGGTATTATCGGTAGAGCATTAGCTGTTTTTCGTTTGAATAAGGTAATTATCTATAATGATAGTTCCTTTAATGATCAAAAAGGCCGAAAAGATGCTAAATTCATGTATGATGTTTTAAGCTATATGAATACTCCTCAATATTTGAGAAAAAGAGCATTTCCTATTCAAGCTGATTTAAAACATGTTGGAATTTTACCACCTTTAAGGACTCCGCATCATCCTACTAATGATAATCCTAAAAAAGGAGATTATAGGCAAGGATTTACGGTTAAAAGAAATAAAAAAGGAACCTTTGTAGATATAGGTATGGATAAATTAGCTTTTTGTAAAGAGCAATTATCTGTTAATAAAATTTTTAGCTTTAAAATCACTAAAATTGCAAAAGAAGTAATAGTCACACCTGAGAAACCAGATGACATTTACTGGGGATATGAGACTATTTATAATAATGAAAGTCTTAATAAAAGTTTAAATAAACTTAATCCTGATTTTGTTGTTATTACAACAAGATATGCAGATACAATAAATTCTATTTTTGATGAATTAAGGTATAAAGTAAATAAATCTAATAATATTGCAATAGTCTTTGGTGGTCCTTACTCTTCTGTAGAAGGTAATCTTAATAATCCTAATTGGGAGACTATTAAATTAAATACTATTCCTAATCAAGGAACTAAGACAGTTAGGACTGAAGAAGCAGTTGTTTCTACATTATCTTTGTTTAATATGCTTTTAGCTGATTAATTACTTTTTAAAATTTTTTTATTGATAGTTAGCTTATTATAAAAGTTTATAATTGATGGTTATTCTTTATTTTATATTGTAAACTTTTTATTTTGAATTTAATTCTGTTTAAATTCAATGTATTTAATAATATTTATATAACTTAGTCTACATTATGTAAGATTTCGTTATTTATTCTTAGGATTGTTTAATAATCTTATTATTTTATAATTCTATTTCAAATGTAGTCAATTTAATTAAAAGATAATTATTGACTTTAAATGTGTCTGAAATTAATTAATACTAATTAATTTATGGAAAAAAATAATAAACCGGAGGTTAAATTAAATGGTTAGACATCATCAACCAAGAAAAGGTTCTGTAGCATTTAGTCCTAGAAAAAGAGTAGCTAAAGAAACTCCTAGAATTAAATCATGGCCTGAATGTGATGAATCCAAATTACTAGCAATTGCTGGTTATAAAGTTGGTATGACTCATGCTACTGTAGTAGATAATAATAAAAATTCACCTACTTTTGGTATGGAAGTCTCAACTCCAGTCACTGTATTGGAAGTACCACCTGTTGTAGTAATGGGTATTAGATCATATGAAAAAACAAATCGTGGATACAAAGTAATTACCGAGGTTCTTGCAGATAATTTAGATAAAGAACTCTCTAGGAAAATTTCACTTCCTAAAGATTATAATAAATCAGATGCTATTGCAAAAATCCAAGATAATTTAGATCGCACTGCTGAAATTAAAGTATTAATACATACTAATCCTAAATTAGCTAGTGTACCTAAGAAAAAACCTGAAATATTCGAATGTGCTATTGGAGGAACTTCTGTTGAAGAAAAACTCAATGCTGCAATTGAATTATTAGGTAATGAAGTTAAAGCTAGTGATGTATTCAACGAAGGTCAATTTGTAGATGCTATTGCAACCACTAAAGGAAAAGGATTCCAAGGTGTAATTAAAAGATGGAATATCAGAATCCAATATGGTAAAGCTGCACGTAGTAGTAAAGAAAGACATGTTGGTTCTATTGGTCCATGGACTCCTAATAGGACTATGTGGACTGTTGCACAAGCAGGTCAAATGGGTTATCATAAAAGAACTGAATTTAACAAAAAAATTTTAAAAATTGGTGAAAACACTACTGTTAGTGAAGTAAATCCAGATGGTGGATTCATTAATTATGGATTAGTTAAAAATGATTATGTTTTAGTAAAAGGTTCTTTACCAGGTCCTAGTAAAAGGTTAGTTATTTTAAGGAAAGCAATCAGACCTAAATCAACTGATGAATCAGCTCCACAAATTAACTTTATTAGTACTGAATCTAAACAAGGGGTCTAAATATGAAAGTAAATGTTTATTCTATTGAAGGAGAAGTTTCTGGTGATGTAGAACTTCCAGCTATTTTTAATGAAGTATATAGACCAGATCTTATTAAAAGAGCAGTTATATCATCACAAACTGCTAGAATTCAACCTATGGGTAATGATCCTATGGCTGGTAAAAGAACTTCTGCTGAATCTTGGGGTTCAGGTAGAGGTGCAGCTATGGTACCAAGGATTAAAAATGGTGCAAGGACCGCTTTCGTTCCACAAGCTATTGGTGGAAGAAAAGCTCACCCAATAAGGGTTGACAAAAATCATCATGAAAAAATAAACAATAAAGAAAGAAGATTAGCTATTAGATCAGCTGTAGCTGCTACTGCTAATAAAGAATTAGTAGAAAAAAGAGGACATAAAGTTGAAAATGTTCCAGCATTTCCTTTAGTTGTTGAAGATGATCTTGAATCAGTTAAACAAACTAAAGAAACTCGTGAAATCTTCAAAAACTTAGGTGTTTATGATGATATTGTCCGTGCTAAAAACGGTAGAAAAATAAGAGCAGGTAGGGGAAAAACTAGAGGTCGTAAATATAAGAAAGCTAAAGGACCTTTAGTAGTTGTTGGTGATGATAAAGGTATCAAATTAGGTGCTAGAAATCACGCTGGTGTAGATGTTGTATCTGTAGAAAATTTAAATGCTGAATTATTAGCTCCAGGTACTCACCCAGGAAGATTAACTATTTTTACAAAATCTGCTGTTGAAAAATTAGGAGGATTATTCCAATAAATTCTTCTAGGATTTATTGTAAAAGAAGGTAGATAAAATGGATCCATACGCAGTTATTGTTAAACCTCATGTTACTGAGAAAACTATGAATGCAATTGATTTTAATAACGAACTTACTTTCGTTGTTGCTAGAGAATCTACAAAAGCAGATATCAAAAGAGCTTTCGAAACTTTATATGATGAAAAAGTTAAAAAAGTTAACACTCATATAAGTCCAAAAGGTGTAAAATTAGCTTTCATTACCCTTGAAGAAGAAGAAAAAGCTGAAGATATTGCTGTTAAAATAGGAGTATTCTAAGGAGGAAGTTGAATGGGAAAACGATTAATACATCAAAGAAGAGGTAGAGGAAATCCACCTCATCGTGTAGCATCACACAGATTTAAAGATAAAATTCAATATAGAGTTTATGATGATATTGAAAAAGAAGGAAGTTTAAAAGGTATTGTTACTGATATCGTTCATGACCCTGCTAGAACTGCACCTATTGCTAAAGTTAAATTTGAAAACGGAGAACAAAAATTTATTTTAGCACCTGAAAGTATTCAAATTAATGATGAAATTGAATGCGGTATTTCTGCTCCTATCAGTTTTGGTAATACATTACCTCTTGCAGAAATCCCTGAAGGTACTCCAGTATATAATATTGAAAATAGACCTGGAGATGGTGGTCGTTTCGTAAGATCATCCGGTACTTATGCTTCTTTAATTACTCATGATGCAGATAAAGCAGTTATTGAATTACCATCTGGTGAACTTAAATCTTTCAATCCTAAATGTCGTGCAAGTATTGGTATAGTTGCTGGTGGAGGAAGAAAAGAAAAACCATATCTTAAAGCAGGTAATAAATGGTATGCAGCTAAAGCTAAAGGTAAAAAATCTATGACTGTTAGAGGAGTTGCAATGAACGCAGTAGATCACCCTCATGGTGGAGGTAATAGACAACACCCAGGACGTCCTACTACTATTTCAAGACATGCATCCCCTGGTAGAAAAGTTGGTTCAATTGCTGCTAAACGTACAGGTAGACGAAGATAATTAAGGAGGTGGCTTCTTGGCTAAAAAAATATATAAGTATCGTGGATATACTTTAGAAGAATTACAAGATATGTCTTTAGAAGATTTTATTAAATTATTACCAGCAAGACAAAGAAGATCTTTAAAAAGAGGATTTTTACCTAGACAACAAATTGTCTTAGATAAAATGAGAAAATTAAACAAAGAAGGAAGTAAAGATGGTAGACCTATAGTAATCAGAACTCATTGTAGAGATATGATTGTTCTTCCTGAAATGGTTGGAACTACATTTGGAATATATAATGGTCAAACCTTTGAAGAAGTAACTATTATGCCTGAAATGATTGGTTGTTACTTTGGTGAATTTGCACCAACTAGACAAAGAGTTCAACATGGTGACCCAGGTATGGGTGCTACAAGATCATCTATGTTTGTACCATTGAAATAAGGAGATTTTTAACATGGCTAAAAAATATGCTTATAATGAAAAAGAAAATGAAGAAAAACAAACAGCACGTGCTATGGCTAGATCTCTTAAAGTTTCCCCTAAACATTGTGTAGATATTTGTAATGCAATTAGAGGAATGGATGTACAAAAAGCTAAAGCTTATTTAAATGATGTTATTGCAGAAAAACAAGCTGTACCTTTCAAAAAACATAATAAAAAAGTTGGTCATAGAAAAGGTATGAAAGGATGGACTGCAGGAAGATACCCTGTTAAAGCTGCTAAACAAGTATTAAGAGTTTTAAAAAATGCTGAAGCAAATGCTGAATACAAAGGAATGGATACTGAAAACCTCAAAATTGAACATATTTCAAGTCACAGAGGAATGGTTATTAGAGGTGCAATTCCAAGAGCTTTTGGAAGAGTAACTCCATTTAATACACCAACTACTCATATCCAAATAGTTTTAATGGAGGCTTAAGTTTATGATAGAAAAAGATTTTGTTACTGAAGGTCTCAAAAGAACAAAAATTGATGAGTTCTTAGAATCTGAACTTGAAAGAGCAGGATACGGTGGAATGGATTTACATAATACACCTCTTGGAACTATGATTGTAGTTTATGCTGAAAGACCTGGTATGGTTATTGGTAGAGGTGGAAAAACCGTAAGAGCTATTACTCAAAATATTAAAGAAAAATTTGATCTTGATAATCCTCAAATTGAAGTTAAAGAAGTTGATGTTCCAGAATTAAATCCTAGAATCATGGCTGCTAAAATTGCAAACATGTTACAAAGGGGAATGCATTTCAGAAGAGTTGCTTATTCCAATATTCGTAGAATTATGGGAGCTGGAGCACAAGGTGTAGAAATTACAATTTCTGGAAAAATTAGAGGTTCCAGATCTGCAGTTGCTAAATTCGTAGAAGGATATATTAAAAAATGTGGTGAACCTTCAATTAAATATGTTCAAGAAGGATTTGCAAGTGCAAATTTAAAACCTGGTGTTTTAGGTATATATGTAAGAATTATGCCTCCTGAAGCAGTCTTACCTGATAAAGTTGAAATTATTGCTCCTAAAGTAGAAGATATTGTTGAAGAAGTTGAAGTTTCTGAAGAACCTGAAGAAGAAACTACTGAAGAAGTAGAATCTTTAGAAGAAACTGAAGAAATTGAAAACTTAGAAGAATTAGAAGAGATTTCTGAAGAAATTTCTGAAGAAGAAGTTTCAGAGGAAGTTGAAGATTCTGATGATGAATAGATGGGGTTGAAATAATGGCAATCTTAAGAAGCAGAGAAATTTGGGAAATGGAAAATGAAGAAATCCAAGAAAAATTACTTGAACTTAAAGCTGAATTAGCTAAAAATGTAGCTAAAAGTTCCGCTTCAGGTGTTATTGAAAACCCTGGTAAAATTAGAGAACTTAAAAGAACAATTGCTCGTGTTCTTACAATCATGAATGAAAAGGAGAAGGAGAATTAAATGTCTAAAATCTGTGAAGTATGTGGTCTTCCTGAGGAACTTTGTGTTTGTGAAGAAATTGCAAGAGAAGTTCAAACAGTTAAAGTTTATACAGTAAAACGTAGATTTGGTAAACTCATGACTATCATTGAAGGTATTGATGAACATGATATTGATATTAAAGAGCTTACTAAAACCTTAAAAGCAAAATGTGCTTGTGGAGGAACTGCTAAAAATGGTCAAATTGAACTTCAAGGTGACCATAAAGTTAAAGTTAAAGAAGTTTTATCTGATTTAGGATTTTCCTCAGACACTATTGAAATTAAAGATTCTAAAAGGAATAAAAAACGAAATCATCATAGACATTAAAAGTTTATTATTAAGGGATTAATATGATAACTTCAGAGAATATTATATTTCATGAATTAATAGGCTTAGAAGTTGAGGTTATTAATAGTTTTAATGAATCTTTAATTGGAATTAATGGAAAAGTGGTTGATGAAACAAAGAAAACTTTATTGATTGAAACTTGTAATGATTCTGAAAAGTTATTACCTAAAGATGTTTCAATCTTTAAATTTACTCTTCCTAATGGTTCACATGTTGAAGTTAATGGAAAAATTTTGTTGAATCGTCCTGAAGATCGTATTAAGAAAAGGCATAAAAAATTTAATTGGTGATAATATGGTTGGTCTTAATGTAAAAGAACCAGAAAGAGAATGTAATGATCCAAATTGTCCTTTCCATGGTGATTTACCTGTAAGAGGACAAGTTCTTGAAGGAACTGTTACTACTAATAAAGCTGAAAGAACAGTTACTGTAGAACGTAGTTATTATAAATTCATTCGTAAATATGAAAGATATGAAAAAAGAAAATCAAGAATCAATGTTCATAAACCTGATTGTATTGATGTAAATGTTGGAGACGAAGTTAAAATAGCAGAATGCAGACCTTTAAGTAAAACTAAACATTTTGTTATTGTTGAAGTAAAAGGAGAATAGAAGCATGAAAGCAATTACATCTAAAGTTTCAAAAGCATTACCTATTGGTGCAAGACTTAATTGTGTTGATAATACTGGTGCTCGTGAAATTGAAATTATTTCTGTTAAAGGTTTCAAAGGTGTCCGTAGAAGAATAGATACTGCTGGTGTTGGCGATTTAGTTATCTGTTCTGTTAAAAAAGGTACTGCTGATATGAGAAGAGAAATAGTTCAAGCTGTTGTTGTAAGACAGAAAAAAGAATTTAGACGTGTAGATGGTCTTCGTGTTAAATTTGAAGATAATGCTGCTGTAATTATTACTCCTGAAGGATTATTAAAAGGATCTGAAATTAGAGGACCAGTAGCAAAAGAAGCAGCTGATAGATGGCCTAGTGTAGGTAGTGCTGCTAGTATTTTAGTATAGGTGATTTGATGACTAAACAACCAAGAAAACAAAGAAGAAATATGTATAAAGCACCTAAACATCAACGTCATGCTCGTATGGCTGCTACTTTAAGTAAAGATTTAAAACAAGACTTAGGTAGAAGATCTTTACCTGTTAGAGTTGGAGACAAAGTTAAAGTACTTCGTGGTGACTTTAAAGATCAAGAAGGTAAAGTCGAAGCTGTTAACTATAAAAAATATACTGTCAGTGTTGAAGGTGTAACTTTAAATAAAGCTGATGGAACTACTATATATCTCCCAATTCACCCATCTAATTTGATGATTATTGATGTTGATTTAGACGATGAAAGAAGAATTAAAGTAAGTGAGGAAGAATAATATGGCAAAAATGGGATCTAGAAAACATTTAAAAACTTTTAAAGCACCTAAATCATGGCCTATTCATCCAAAAGAACATACCTGGACTGTAAAACCACAAGCTGGACCTCATGCTATTGAAGAATCTTTAACTTTAATGGTAGTTGTCAGGGATATTTTAGCTCTTGGTGATAATTCTAGAGAAGCTAAAAGAATTATTAATACAGGTAATGTTTTAATTGATGGAACTCCTAGAAAAGATTATAAATTCCCAGTAGGACTTATGGATATTATAACTATCCCTAAAACTGGTGAATCTTATAGAGTGCTTTTAGATAATAAAAATAGATTAACTTTAAACCCTATTGATGATAATAGTTTTAAATTATCTAAAATTGTTGGAAAAACCACTATTAAAGGTGGAAAAACTCAATTAAATCTCCACGATGGTAGAAATGTTATTGTTGATGAAGATGACTACAAAGTTGGAGATGTTATTAACTTAAAAATACCTGAACAAGAAATTGCTGAAGCTTATCCTTTAAAAGAAGGAGCTACTGTTCTTGTAACTGGTGGTAAACACACTGGTGAATTAGGTAATGTTAAAGAAATCATTGTTAATGATTCATCAAAACCAAATACTGTTATTATTGAAAACGGAAGTAAAGATAATTTCTTAACTTTAAAAGATTATGCTTTCGTTGTTGGAGAAGATAAACCAGTTATTTCTTTATTGGAGGTTAATCAATGAACCCAATGAATGAAGTTATTATATCAAAAGCTACTATTAACATAGGTGTTGGAGAAGCTGGTGAAAAATTATCTCGTGCTATTAATTTACTCGAAGATATGTTTGGTCAAAAACCAGTTAAAACTTTTTCAAAAGTTACCAACCCTGAATTTGGTATTCGTAAAAGACAACCTATTGCATGTAAAGTAACTTTACGTGGAGAAAAAGCAGTTTATGCTATTAAAACTGTTTTATCTGGAATTAATAATAATATTAAATCTACTCAATTTGATGATATAGGAAATCTTTCTTTTGGTATTGCTGAACATATTGATATTCCTGGAGTTAAATATGATCCTGAAGTTGGTATATTTGGTATGAATGTTTCTGTAACTTTTGAAAAACCAGGATACAGAATAAATAAAAGAAAAATCCAAAATAAAAGAATACCTAAAAGACATAGAATTTCTAAAGAAGAAACTATGAAATATATGGTAGATCATTTTAATGTTAACTATGTAGATTTAGAATAGATAGGTGTTATTTATGGCAAAAAAATATGGTAAAGGATCTAAAAAATGTTCTAGATGTGGAGATCATTCTGCTATGATTAGTAGATATGGTCTTAACCTTTGTAGACAATGTTTTAGAGAAGTTGCTCCTAAAATAGGATTTAAAAAATATAACTAGAGGTGTAATTATATGACTCTTATGGACCCTCTTTCAGATGCTTTAACTAATATCAGGAATAATGAGTTACAAGTAAATTCTTCTTGTACTATTTCTCCTGCTTCCAAATTAATTGGACATGTTTTAAGTGTTATGAAAAAAGAAAATTATATTAGTAATTTTGAATATGTAGATGATAATAAAGCAGGTAAATTTGAAGTTGAATTAGATGGAAACATTAATCAATGTGGTGTAATTAAACCTCGTCATGCTGTTAAAAAAGACGAATTTGAGAAATTTGAAAAAAGATATTTACCAGCAAAAAATTTCGGTATCCTTATTGTAACTACTCCTGAAGGTATTATGACTCACAGAGAAGCTATTGAAAAAGGTATCGGTGGAAGATTGTTGGCTTATATGTATTAGGTGATTTTAAATGGTATTAGCTGCAGCTATAAGGGAAGAAATTGATATCCCTGAAGGCGTCGAAGTTAAAATAGGTAAAGGGGTTACTGTTAAAGGACCTCAAGGTGAAATCAGTAGGGAATTTAATTATCCAAATATTTCTATTGATGAAGAAGATAATAAAGTTGTTTTAAATGTGGATTTCCCGAAAAGTAGAGATAAATCTATGATGGGAACTATCAAAGCACATATTTCTAATATGATAACTGGTGTAACTGACGGTTTCACATATCATATGAAAATCGTATTTGCACACTTTCCAATGACTGTAAAAGTTAAAGGAAATATTGTAACAATAGATAATTTCGTAGGTGAAAAACACCCAAGGACTTCCAAAATTGTTGGAGACGAAACTAAAGTTACAGTTAAAGGGGACCAAGTTACTATAACTGGTATTAATAAAGAACATGTTGGTCAAACTATGGCTAACTTAGAACAAGCAACTAAAATCAAAGGAAAAGATCCTAGAGTATTCCAAGATGGAATATATTTAGTAAGTAAAGAATAGGTGATAAGATGGCTAAAAGGTTTAAAAGGCAAGAATACGCTAGATATAAAAAACTTGGAGACAAATGGAGAAAACCTAGAGGAAGAACTAGTAAAATGAGAAGATATGAAGCAGGAAAACCTGATATGCCTGCTATTGGATATGGAACTCCTAAAGATACTAGATATTTACATCCTTCTGGTTATAAAGATGTTCTTGTTCGTAATTTAAAAGAATTAGAAAACTTAGATCCTGCTACTGAAGCTGCAAGATTAAGTTCTTCTATAGGTAAAAATAAAAAATCACAGATGTTAGAAAAAGCATCAGAACTTGGAATTAAAGTATTAAATAAATAAATTAATTCTAATTATTACTTTTATTTTAAATTTTATTTTATTATAAAGGGACTTAAATATATAAATATTTAAGTATTATTAAGCTAATGGAGGTTTATTAGAATGAATCTTACTACTCAAAAAAGATTAGCTGCAGATATACTTAAAGTAGGATTAAATCGTGTATGGATTGATCCTGAACAAATTGAAGAAGTATCAAGGGCTATTACAAGAGATGGAGTTAGGCAGTTAATCAATCAAGGAGCTATTAAAGCAAAACCTAAAAATGGTATTAGTAGCTACAGGTCTAAAAAAATTGCACAACAAAAGAAAAAAGGTAAACGTAAAGGTAAAGGTAGTGTTAAAGGAGCAAAATATGCAAGAACTCCTAAAAAACAAGCTTGGATGTCTACTATCAGAGCTTTAAGAACTGATTTAAAAGATATGCGTGCTGCTGGTGAAATTGATCCAACTACCTACAGAAAATTATACAAAATGGCAAAAGGTGGAGCATTTAAAAGTAAATCTTATATGAAAAACTATGCTCGTGACCATGACATGATTAGGAGTGAATAGAATGGCTCAAGGATCTAATTATAAAGTAGCATTTAGAAGAAGAAGAGAAGGAAAAACTGACTATGCTGCAAGATTTAGATTAGCAGATTTAGATAAATCTAGATTAGTTGTCAGAGTTTCTAATGCTAATGTTATTGTTCAAATTATTAATATTCGTAATGGCGGTGATGAAACTGTTGTTTCAGCACACAGTAAAGAACTTAGAAAATTAGGTTGGTTAGGTGGAGCTAAAAACACTAGTGCAGTATACTTAACCGCTTATTTATGTGCTAAAAAAGCATTAAATGCTGGTATTGATAGTGCTGTTTTAGATATTGGTTTAAAATCACCTATTAAAGGATCTAAAGTGTTTGCAGGTCTTAAAGGTGCAGTAGATGCTGGACTTGAAGTACCTTATGGTGAATCTGTAATCCCTGGTGATGACCGTATTACTGGTCAAACTGTTGCAGATTATGCAGATCAATTAGATGAAGAAGAATTAAATAAACATTTCTCACAATATTTAGCAAGAGGTCTTAATCCTAAAGACTTACCTAGCCATTTTGAAGAAATTAAAAATAAAATTGATGAAACTGAGGTATAACTATGAGTTTTAATATGGATGAATGGGAACCTAAAACCAATGTCGGTAAAATGGTTAAAGATGGAACTATTACTGACATTGATGAGATCTTTGAAAAAGGTCTTCCAATTATGGAATTAGAAATTGTAGATGCTTTACTTCCTGATTTAGAAGAAGAAGTAATGGATGTTAACTTAGTTCAAAGAATGCACAAATCTGGAAGAAAAGTTAATTTCAGAGTAATTGTTGCAGTTGGTAACAAAAATGGTTATGTTGGATTAGGTCAAGGTAAAGCTAGAGAAGTAGGTCCAGCAATCAGAAAAGCAGTCAACAATGCTAAATATAATATTATTAAAGTAAGAAGAGGCTGTGGTGATTGGGGTTGTGTATGTGGTAAACAACACACTGTTCCTTTCAAAGTACAAGGTAAAGCTGGAAGTGTAAATGTATCTCTTATGCCTGCTCCTGCAGGTGTAGGTCTTGCAATTGGTGATGTTGGTAAAACTATCATGTCTCTTGCAGGTTATCAAGATGTATGGTCTCAATCTAGTGGTCAAACTCAAACTACCATTAATTTTGCAAATGCTGTCTTTGATGCATTAAAAGAAGTATGTAATGTTAAAGCTAGTGATAAAGATCTCAAAACTATGGGAGTAATTTCTAAATAGATGGTGATTTTAATGTTTTTAGTTATTAGAATTAGAGGTACTACTGGTGTAAAAAGAGGTATTGCAGATACTTTAGATATGTTAAGACTCAATAGAATTAGCCATGCTGTTTTAGTAGATGAAACTGATAGTTATAAAGGTATGCTCCAAAAAGGTAAAGATTACATTACTTGGGGAGAAGTTAATGCTGAAACTTTAGCTAAAATTATAGCTAAAAGAGGAAGATTAGTTGGTGACGCACATGTTACTGATGAATACCTTAAAGAAAATACTGATTACAAATCTATTGAAGAATTAGCAAATGCTTTAATTAAAGGTGAAATTAAAGCTCAAGATGTTGGTATGAAACCGGTTTTCCGTTTCCATCCTCCAAGAAAAGGATACAAAGGAATTAGAAAACCAGTTACTGAAGGTGGTTCTTTAGGTTACCGTGGTGAAGATATCAATAATCTTGCTATAAAAATGGCATAAGGTGGATTATATGATTAGACAAAAACGTAAAATTACTAAACAACGAGGTACCAGAACTAATGGTGGTGGAGTTGTTAAAAATAGAAGAGGTTATGGTAACAAAGGAGGAAGAGGTAACGCTGGTGCAGGTAAACAACACTGGACTAGAACCGTCCTTACTAATAAAAACTACTTCGGTAAACATGGTTTCAAAAGACCTCAAAAAATGATTAAAAAAGTTAATCCTGTTAATGTTAGTTATTTATCTGATCAAGCTGAAAATCTTTTAAATGATGGTTTAGCTACTAAAGACGGGGATTCAATTGTTATTGATGTAACTGAATTAGGTTATGATAAAGTTTTAGCTAAAGGTTCTGTTGATAAAAAACTTGTAGTTAAATCTCCAAAATTCTCTGCATCTGCTATTACTAAAATTGAAGAAGCTGGTGGAGAAGCAGTAGAATTATAATAATATTTTTATATTATTATTATTTTCTTTATTTTCATAGTTTAATTGATTATTTTGAAGTTGAAAGAGGCAAATTATGAGTAGTTTAGATGCATTAACTCCATTGTACAAGCTTATTCCTGAGGTTAAATCTCCTATTCATAGGCAAGATTTTAAGGAGAAAAGTAAATGGACTATTGTAGTTTTAATTCTTTATTATATTCTTTCAGAAGTTCCATTATATGGGTTGAGTAGTAGTGCAGTTGATCAATTTGCACAATTAAGAGCAGTTATGGCTGGAAGTTTTGGTTCTATTCTTACTTTAGGTATTGGACCTATTATTACTGCTTCAATTGTTCTTCAGTTATTAGTTGGTGCAAAATTATTAGATTTAGATTTATCTACACACCATGATAAAGCTCTTTTCCAAAGTACACAAAAAGTATTAGCTATAATATTTACATTATTTGAAGCGATTGTATTAGTATATACTGGAAGTTTAACTCCTATTGACGCTTCTTATATGCCTGTTTTATTATTACAACTTGTTATTGGAGCAGTTTTAATTCTTTATTTAGATGAAGTTGTTTCAAAATGGGGTTTTGGTAGTGGTATTGGTTTGTTCATTGCTGCTGGTGTAGCAGAACAAATTATTGTTGGTACATTTAACTTTATTCCAACTGCAAGTGGTTCATTACCAGGTATTATTCCTGGATTTATACAAGCAGCTGCAGGTGGAAGTCCTGATTTCTCAACTTTAATTCCTTTAATTGCAACTATTGGGGTATTTTTAGTTGCAGTATATGGAGAAAGTATGAGGGTAGAAATTCCTATTTCACATGGTCAAGTTAGAGGACATGGTAGAATAAGGGGATCTGTTGGTAAATATCCTTTAAAATTTATATATGCAAGTAATATGCCAGTTATTTTAACTAGTGCTTTACTTGTTAATGTTTCTTTACTTGCAAGTATGTTCCAAAAATTAGGATGGCCTATTTTTGGTAAAGTTGAAGGAGGTAAAGCAGTTAGTGGTTTAGCTTTATACTTATCTACACCTTCTGGTGTAAGTATTTTATTTACTAATCCATTAAGGGTTATATTTTATGCAGTATTTTTCTTATTATTCTGTGTATTATTCTCATGGTTATGGGTTGAAATCAGTGGATTAAATGCAAAAGAAGTTTCTAAAAAATTATATCAATCTGGAATTCAAATTCCTGGTTTTAGAAGTAGTAAAAGACAATTATATAAAATTATGAAAAAATATATTCCTGCATTAACCATTTTAGGTGGTCTTTTTGTAGGTATTTTAGCATTTGGTGCAGATTTAACTGGTGCTCTTGGTGGAGGTACTGGTGTATTACTTACTGTTGGTATTGTTTATAGACTTTATGAAGAAATTGCACAAGAACAACTTATGGAAATGCATCCAATGTTAAGAAGATTCTTAGGACAATAAGAAATTTAATTGAGGCAAAATTATGAAATTAGTAATTTTAACTGGTATTCCTGGTACTGGAAGTACAACAGTTTTAAACAAAACTTTAGAGAAAGTGGATTATCTTCATTTAAACTATGGAGATGTTATGACTCAAATTGCTATTGATAATGGTATTGTTGATAATAGGGATCAATTAAGAAAATTATCTCCAGAAGTTCAAAAAGATATTCAAAGACAAGCTGCAGTTAAAATTAAAAAACAATCTGAAAATAAAAATATTATTGTAGATACTCATTGTACAATTAATACTCCATCTGGTTATTTACCAGGTCTTCCAAAATGGGTACTCGAAGAATTACAACCAGATATGTTTATTTTAGTTGAAGCTTATCCAGATGAAATTATTTATAGAAGATTAAATGATGATTCTAGAGAAAGAGACACAGAAAAAGCTAAAGATATTCAATTACATCAAGAATTGAATAGAGCTGCTTCTATGGCTTATGCTGTTTTAACTGGTGCAACTGTTAAAATAATCCAAAATCATGATAATCATTTAGATTCTACTGTTGATAAATTAGCTAAACTTTTAGATAATTTCTAAAAGTTTTTTCTTTTATAAATAGGCGTTTATAATGTTTGATGTAATTATACCATTTTTGGACAGTGTATTTAATCCATTGTTAGCTTTAGATCCTACTCCAAATAATCCTATATTAACTGTATTTGTTATTTCATTTATTGTAGCTTTAATTACTACAGTTGCTAATAAGTATCTTGTAAATCAAGATGAAATGAATAGTATACAGAAGGAAATGAAAGAGTTCCAAAAAGAACTTAAAGAGGCTCAAAAAAGTGGGGATTCTAAAAAGTTATCTAAAATGCAAGCTAAACAAGTGGAAATGATGCAAAAACAAAGCCAAATGATGTCTCAACAATTTAAACCAATGATTGTTACTATGATTCCAATATTATTAGTTTTCTGGTGGATGAGTGCTTCTACAGTTAAAAACACAGTTGTTACTTTACCACCTTTAGTATATTATTGTACTTTAACTCCAATTTGGCATTTCATTGGTCCTTTAATCCCTGGATATGGTGCTGCTAATCCTAATGCACTTCCATGGACTATTGGTTGGTTATTATGGTATATGCTTTGTACTCTTGGATTGTCTCAAGTTCTTAGGAAATTTATGGGATTTGAACAAGGATTCTAATTAGAATATCTTTGATTCATTTTTCATTTTTATTTTTTAATTTTTTATTAAAAATTATTGAATTTAATCAATTAAACTCTTATATTTATTAATAACAAAAGGTAATATATTAATGATAAATATTTTATTATTATATATTTTATAGAAATTTTTAAAATTAATTTAATTAGGTGATATAATGCCTGCAAATAGGTTTAGATCTCGTTCATATAAAAGAATGAATAAAAATACTCCTGGCGGAGATAATGTATTAAGGTATAAAAAGAAAAGACCTAGTAAGCATGTTTGTGCTGAATGTGGTGCTGTTCTTCATGGTGTCCCACGTGGTCGTCCTTATGAAATAAATAAATTATCAAAAACTCAAAAAAGACCAAATCGTCCATTTGGGGGATATTTATGTCCTAAATGTGCTCGTAAACATTTTAAAGATGAGGCTAGAAAATAATGATTATAACAATCGGTGGGTCTGCAGGTAGTGGAACTACTACTGCAGCAAAGGTATTATCTGAAAAATTAGACATTCCATATTTATCAACAGGTTCTATATTTCGTCAAATGGCGAAAGAACATGGAATGAGTGTAATTGAATTTAATAAATTCTCTGAAAATAATGCTGACATCGATAAAGAACTTGATAAAAGACAAGCTGAAATTGCCTATGAATCTGGTAATATTGTTGTAGAAGGAAGGCTTTCAGCTTACTTTATTGAAGCTGATCTTAAGATTTGGTTAACTGCCCCATTGGATGTACGTGCTAAAAGAATTTCAGAAAGAGAATCAAAATCTGTTGATGTTGCACGTAATGAAATTAAAATACGAGAAGAAAGTGAAGCTTCAAGATACATGGAAATTCATAATATTGATATTAATAATTATGAAATTTATGATATGATTTTAAATACTGATAGGTTCAATCCTGAAAGTATTTCACAAATTATTTTAGAAACATTAAAGGTGATATAATGGCATCTATAGAAGTAGGAAGAGTATGTGTTAAAACCGCTGGTAGAGAAGCTGGCGAAAAATGTGTAATCGTTGACGTTATCGATAATAACTTTGTAGAAGTTGTAGGTGGATCTGTTAAAAATAGAAGATGTAATATTAGCCACTTAGAACCTACTGAAGATACTGTTGAAGTATCTGATGATATCGAAGCTGTTAAAAAAAGTTTAGAAGCTTTATAGAACAATTATTATAATTGTTTTATAATTTCTACTTATTTTACATTTTTTGTTATTTTTTACTGTTTTTTATTTTTTTATATTGAAAACTTATTTTATTGAAGTTTTATTTTTAAATTAAAAATATATAATTTTATTTAATAAAAACTCTTTTTGAAGTGTATATAACTTAAAATAATTAAATTTCTATTTTTATAACTCTATTAATTATCATTTTTATGAAAGTCAAATCCTTTTAATTTTCATTAATTTTGAGTAATCTTTTTATATAAATTAAATAATATATTATTTTAGGTTATTTAATTAAAATTTTAATAGGTATTATTTTAATTTTATTTATCTTTAGTTTAATTTTAAATAGTATGTACTTAATTTTATTTTTAATTAGCATTGGTTTAATTATATGGATTATGTACTTAATTTTATTTAATTAATATTAAAAAATGTTCTAAGGAATTTTATTTAATTTTAAGTTTATTTAAAATAATATCTATTGTTTTATTTTTAATTATTATTGTTTAAATTTTATTTAATTATATTTTTAGTGGGAATTATGGTTGACTTATATCAAAAATCTAAATCAGAAACAAATTATGATTATGGTTGTAAACCTGAAGAACGTTCTATTGAAGAACATTTAAAAAAAGGAGTTATTAATCTAGATAAACCTTCTGGACCTACATCTCATGAAGTGGATTCTTGGGTTTTAAAAATTCTTCATTGTTCTAAAACAGGTCATGGTGGAACATTAGATCCTAAAGTTACTGGTATTTTACCTATGGGTTTAAATAATGCAACTCGTACTATTCAACTTTTATCCTCTGCATCTAAGGAATATGTTTGTCTTATGAATTTACATAAAAATGTAAATGAAGATACTATTTATGATATTTTTAATGAATTTACTGGTAAAATATTTCAGTTACCTCCAGTAAAATCTGCAGTTAAAAGAGAACTTAGAGCACGTAATGTTTATTATGCAAATATTGCTGAAATTGATGGAAGAGATGTTTTATTTAGAATTGGGTGTGAAGCAGGTACTTATGTAAGAACTTATTGTCATGATATTGGTGAAGCTTTAGGTGTTGGTGCACATATGGCAGAGCTTAGACGTACACAAGTTGGTTCTTTTTCAGAAGAAAATAATCTTGTAACTTTACAAGATATTACTGATGCATATTATTATTGGGTTCATAATGATGATGAAAAAGAGTTAAGAAAGGTTATTATGCCTATGGAAAAAGCTGCAGATCATTTACCTAAAGTTTATATTAAAGATTCTTCTGTTGCTGCAATTACTCATGGTGCAAAACTTGCATCTGGTGGTATATCTTTACTTTCTGACAATATTAAAAGAGGAGATATTGTAGCGATTGAAACATTAAAAGGTGAAATCGTTGCATCTGGTATTAGCCTATATTCTAGTGAACAAATTTTAGAAAAAGAAAATGGTATTGTTATAAATACTAATCATGTATTTATGGATGAAGATGAATATCCAATTATGTGGAAATAATTTTTTTTATTGTTTCTTTTTTTTAATTTTTTATGATTAAATAAAAAGATTTATTTATTAGAATAAACAAAATATAATTGATTAAATAATATATTTATTTTTATTGTTTTAAATGATAATATTCTTAAATTTTTTGTATTTTTAGAATTTTTATATTAATTTAATAAAATAACAATAACCTTTATATATGGTAAGCAATAAATATTATTATATCATACTATTTTAGTCAATAGTGTGTATGTAAGTTTAATCAAAACTTATTTTTTTCATTGGTATCATACATTTTTTCTATTGAAAATGTTAGAATATCTTATGCCGAGATAGTCTAGCCTGGTAAGGCGCAAGACTGGAAATCTTGTGGAGGTTCTCTCCGCCTGGGTTCAAATCCCAGTCTCGGCGTTTATTGGTATAATTATCAAATTATTAATTTAATTTTTTTTTTAAAATTTAATTTTTATTATAAAGTATTATCTTAATATTTGTAAATTAACTAATAATTTGTACTTAGATTTTTTTTAATCTAAGATTTTTGATTGTTGAAAAAACTGTGTTTTGTAGAAATTTATATACTTTTTTTAAAGATTTATTATTTTTACAAAATATTCGAATCTACTATTAATCCGTCTCGTAGGTTCGCTCTGATAAATGGAGGTTATGAAATGGAAGACGAATTTAGACATTTAGTACGTATTTCAAGAAAAGATGTTGATGGAAATAAAACTTTCGAATATGCTTTAACTGATATTAAAGGTATTGGTTTGTCTTTATCTAGAACCATCGGTCTTACTTTAGGTTTCGATTTAAATGCTAAAATTGGATATATTAAAGATGAAGATGTTTTAAAAATTGAAGAACTTTTAGAAAATCCTCAAAAATTTGGTATACCTGATTGGATGTTAAATAGAAGAAACGATTATACTACTGGTGAAACTGTTCATTTAATTGAATCTGATCTTGATATGACTTTAAGAGATGACTTAAATAGAATGAAAAAGACCAGAAGTTATAAAGGAAGAAGACATGAACTCGGATTACCTGTCAGAGGTCAAAGAACCAAATCTACTTTCAGACATGGTTCTTCTGTAGGTGTAAAACGTGATAGAACAAGCTCAAGTTTATAAATTACTTTTTTTAAAATAAATGAGCTTTATCTTAATTAATTTTTTTATAATAATTATATAGGAGATATTTTTATGGGACATCCACGTAAAGCAAGAAAAAAATATAATACCCCTCCTCATCCTTGGAATGCTGAAAGAATTAAATCAGAAAACAAGTTAATGGTTAAATACGGTTTAAAAAATAAAAAAGAAATTTGGAAAGCTGATACTTTAGTTAGGAAATACAGTAGAGAAGCAAGGTATTTACTTGGTTTTGCTCAAGATCAAGCTGTTGAAGAAAAAAATCAATTATTAAATCACTTAGTTAGAATAGGTGTTTTATCTGAAGAATCTCGTCTTGAAGATATTCTTAACTTAAATGTTGAAGATATTTTAAGAAGAAGATTACAAACCATTGTATACCGTAAAGGTTTAGCTCGTACTGCTAAAGAAGCTAGAATGTTTGTTGTTCATGGTCATATTGCTATGAATGGTAAAAAAGTAGATTCTCCAAGTTATATGGTTAAAAAAGGAGAAGAAGAACTTATCGGATTCTATGGTAACTCTTCTGTAGCTAAACAAATTGAAGAATATAATAAAAATGCTAATAAAGCTGAAGAAAAAGCTGAATAAAAAGGTGTAATATATGGCAAAAGATGAAAAATGGGGAATAGCTAATATTTATTCATCATTCAATAACACTATTATAACTGTTACTGATATTACTGGTGCTGAAACCATTACACAATGGTCTGGTGGAAAAGTTGTACGTTCTGATAGACAAGAATCTTCTCCTTTTGCAGCTATGGAAGCTGCTAATCGTGTAGCAGAAGATGCTAAAGAAAAAGGTTTTATTGGTTTACATATTAGAGTAAGAGCACCTGGAGGTAATGGTCCTAGAAGTCCAGGTCCTGGTGCACAAGCAACTATTCGTGCTTTAGCAAGAGCAGGTATTAAAATAGGTAAAATTGAAGATATAACTCCAATTCCTCATGATGGTACAGGACGCCCTGGTGGTAAAAGAGGTAGAAGAGTATAAGAAGGTTTTTATATGGAGATTGAAGTCAAAGATCAAAATGATGATGAAATTGTTTTCATTATCCGTGATGCTGAAGTTCCTTTTGTCAATGCAATTAGAAGAACCGCAATGATGTCTATTCCTAAATTAGCTATTGAAGATGTCAATATTGTTAAAAATGATTCTGCTATGTTTGATGAGGTACTTGCGCATAGATTAGGATTAACTCCTTTAGTTTCTGATTTAGAATCTATTGAAGGTCTAGTTCTCCCTGATGAATGTGATTGTGATGATTACTGCCCACATTGTAGTGTATCATTTACACTTAATAAAAAAGGACCTGGAGTTGTCTATTCTAAAGATTTAGTCTCTTCTGACCCCAAAATTAAACCTGTTTATGATACAATTCCTTTAGTAAAATTAAAAGAAAATGAAGAAATTGAACTTGAAGCTGTAGCTAAATTAGGTTTCGGAAAAGAACATGCTAAATGGATGCCTACTACAGTTTGTGCATATAAACAATATCCAAAAATTACTTTTGATGAAAATATGGATGTAGATTATGATTGTGCTTCTGCATGTCCTAGAGGTATATTAAAAGCAGATCGTAGATCTAAAATTATTAAAGTATTAGATATTGAAAATTGTGCAATGTGTAAAAGCTGTGAAAGGGCTAGTGTCAAAGACAACGAGGGTAATACATATATTCATGTTGGACATGAAGAAAATGATTTTATTTTTAAAATTGAAACTGATGGATCAATGCCTCCAAAAGAGGTTTTATTGAAAGCTTGTGATGTTTTAGAAAATAAAGCAGATCAACTTATTGAATTTAGTAAAGGAGGAAAATAATAATGGTTAAGAAAGTAATTAAAACAAATCCTAACCTTATTCAACTTATTAGAACTCTTAAACGTCAATCTAATCAAGAAAATGTAGCTATATGGAAAACTGTTGCTTCTAAACTTGAAAGATCTAAAAGGAGTACTGCAGAAGTTAATATATCTTCAATTAACAGATATGCTAATGAAGGAGAAACTGTTTTAATTCCTGGAAAAGTATTATCTAATGGAAATTTAGATAAAAAAGTTACTGTTGCAGCATTAAACTTCTCTGCATCTGCTGAAGAAAAAATTATTAATGCTGGTGGAGAATGTCTTAGTATTAATGAGATTCTTGAAAAAAATCCTAAAGGAAACAATATTAGGATTATGGAATAATCACAAAAACTAATGGTGTTATTATGATTGTAGATGGTGAAGGAAGCATTTTAGGAAGACTTGCTAGTACTGTAAGTAAAGCACTTCTTAATGGTGAAGAAGTTGTAGTTCTTAATGCTGAAAAAATTATAATTACTGGTAATAAGGATTGGGCTTATGCAAGATACAAACAACGTGTAGACAGAAAAAGTATCTCAAATCCTAGAGATTTAGGTCCTAAATATCCTCACAGACCAGATGATATATTTAGAAGAACTGTAAGAGGAATGTTACCTATTAAAAAAACAAAAGGTAGAGTTGCTTATAAAAATTTAAAAGCATTTGTTGGTGTTCCTAACGAATATAAAGATGCTGAAATTACAGCAGTTCCTCAAGCAGAAATTGAAAATGTTAAAAAAAGTATAGAATTAGGCGAAATCTCAAGATTATTAGGCGCTAAATTCTAGATAGTTTTATGGGATGTGTATTTATGAAAGTTGTTCATACTAGTGGAAAACGTAAAACTGCTATTGCAAGAGGTACCGTTAAAGAAGGTACTGGTAGAGTAAGAATTAATAAACAACCTTTAGAACTTTACTCTCCTGAACTTGCTAGATTAAAATTAGAAGAACCTTTAGATATTGCAGGAGATATCGTCGATAATGTTGATATTACTGTAAGAGTTAGAGGTGGAGGAGTTATGGGTCAAGCTGAAGCTGCTCGTATGGTAATTGCTAAAGGTTTAGTTCAATATACTAATGATATGGATTTAAAAGATAAATATATACATTATGATAGGACTATGCTTGTAGGTGATCCTAGAAGATCAGAACCTAAAAAATTCGGTGGTCCTGGAGCTAGAGCTCGTAAACAAAAAAGTTACAGGTAAATTAGTTGTTTTATTATTTTGTTATTTAAATAAAAAAATGGAAATGATGATTTAAAATGATTCCTATACGTTGTATAAGTTGTGGAAAACCAGTATCTGCTTACTTTGATGAGTATAAACGTAGATTAGAAAATGGTGAAGATTCTAAAGATATTTTAGATGATCTTGGTTTAACTAGGTACTGTTGTAGAAGAATGTTAATTTCTCATGTTGAAACTTGGGAATAAATAAATATTTACTATTCCTTAATAGGTTTATTTATTTTCATTTAAAAGAAGATTTTTTATTAAATCCTTTTATAAAAACCTGTTAATTAGATTTTTATAATGTAGGGATAAATTTTTTATTAAATCTTTATTTCAATTCTTTTATATTTAATAGACATATTTTTATGACTATTAATTAGGAGATAAAAAAATGACTAGAAAAGATTTAACTAGATTCGAAAGAGCTAGAATTTTAGGAGCTAGAGCAATTCAAATTTCAATGGGTGCTAGACCTTTAGTTGAAATTAAAAAAGTTGGCTCTTTAGATCCTATTGATATAGCTTATAGTGAATTAGAAGCAGGTGTTTTACCTTTAAATGTTGTAAGGGAAGATGAGGAAGAAAAATTTTAATTTTCTCATTTATTAAACTCTGCTTGGTCGTTTAAATATTTAAAAAAATAAATAAAAAATATCATAAGATTCTATAAAAGAAAATACTATTTTTTTTAATGATTATTTTTTATAAATAATCTCATTATAGATATTAGGGTAATAAATTGAACAAGCACTTGGGGTGTTTTTTTGGATAGTGTTATTGAAGATGTCCGTGTTAGGAAAATCTTAGATAGTAGAGGAAATCCAACTGTTGAAGTTGATATTATAACTTGGAACGGTTTTGGTAGAGCTTCTGCTCCTAGTGGTGCTAGTACAGGATCTAAAGAAGTTGCATCCTACCCTGAAGGGGGAGTTGATGAGGTAATTAGTGAAGTTGAAGATGTTATTTCTTCAGAACTCATTGGAATGGATGCAGAATATTTAAATGATATTGATTTAGTTTTAAAAGAACTTGATGGAACAGACAATATGTCTGCTATTGGTGGTAACACATCCGTTGCAGTATCAATGGCTGCAGCAAAAGCAGCTGCTGCATCATATAGTATGCCTTTATTTAAATTCCTTGGTGGAAATATGGTTAATGAAATTCCATTCCCTCTTGGAAATATGATGAATGGTGGTGCTCATGCAGGTGCTAATGCTCCAGATATTCAGGAATTTTTAGTTATTCCTATTGGAGCAAGTAATATTAGTGAAGCAATATTCGCTAATGTATCAATTCACAAAAAACTAAAAGAATTAATTTCAAGTAAAGATCCTAATTTTACTGGTGGTAAAGGTGATGAAGGTGGATGGATTCCTAATGTTAAAAATGATGTAGCATTAGATATTCAATCACAAGCTTGTGAAGAAGTAAGTGATGAACTTGGATTTGAAATCAAACCTTCTATTGATTTTGCATCATCTGAATTTTGGGATGCTGATAAAGGTAAATATGTCTATAAACAAGATGGCATTCAAAGAGATACTGGCGAACAAGTTGAATATGTTAAAGATATTATTGATACTTATGGAATGTTCTATGTAGAAGATCCATTTGATGAGAATGACTTTGATGGTTTTAGTCAACTTACATCAGAAGTTTCTGATAAATGTCTTGTTTGTGGTGATGATTTATTTGTTACAAATAAAAATTATTTATCAAAAGGTATTAAACAAAATGCAGCAAATGCAATTATCATTAAGCCTAACCAAGTTGGTTCTTTATCTGACGCCTATGCAACTGTTAAATTAGCAAAAGAAAATAATGTTATTCCTGTTGTTTCTCATAGATCTGGTGAAACTACTGATGAAACTATTGCTCATTTAGCTGTAGCATTTGGAGCTCCTATTATTAAAACAGGAGCTGTTAGTGGTGAAAGGATAGCAAAATTAAATGAACTTATTCGTATCGAAGAAGAATTGGCTAATCCTAAAATGGCAAGTTTTGATTAGCTATCAAAATTAATATAAGATTTATGGGATTTATCTATTAAATTCTATTTATTAAAAATTTATAGTAGGGGTTAAGATTATACTTATAAGTATTGATTATGATAAATGTCAAGGTCTTGATTGTGGTGAATGTGTTGATATTTGTCCAATGGAGATATTGGTATTTGATGATGATAAAGTAAAATTTATTAATCCTGAAGAATGTAGCTTATGTGAAGTATGTATGGATATTTGTCCAGAAGAAGCTATTGTCGTTTATGATGACGACTATTATTAAATTTATATAATATTATAATAAGGTGATAAAGTGTCAGAACTTTTAATACAATTAGATAGTTATTTAGCAGCAGGTTTACACATTGGAACTCAACAAAAAACTAGTGATATGGAAAAATATATTTTCCGTGTAAGATCCGATGGTTTACATGTTTTAGATATTAGAAAAACTGATGAAAGAATTCAAAAAACAGCTAAATTCTTAGCAAAATATGATCCACAAGATATTTTAGTAGTATCTACTAGATTATATGGTCAAGCTCCTGTTAAAAAATTTGGAGAAGTTATTGGTTGTAATACTATTCCTGGAAGATTTATTCCTGGAACCTTAACTAACCCAGAATATGCTAAATTCATGGAACCTAAAGTTATTGTTGTAACTGATCCAAGATCTGATAGTCAAGCTATTTTAGAAGCTAAACAAAATGGAATCCCTGTAGTAGGTTTATGTGATACTGAAAACTTACTCAGTTATATTGATATTTGTGTTCCTGTTAACAATAAAGGTAAAAAAGCTATTGCTTTAGTTTACTGGTTACTTGCAAGACAAATTTTAAGAGAAAAAGGTACTATACCTGAAGATGGTGATTTAGACTTAGAACCATCTGACTTTGAATTAAAAGTTAGAAAATAATTTTTTTAACTTTTTTTTATTTATTTTAGTTTTCTTGTTTTTTAAGTTTCTTTATTTTTATTGAATTTTAATGTTTTTACTATTTTTTACTTTCTTTAAATATTTCTAATTTTTAGTTTAAACTTTTTTTAAGTTTCTTTATTTTTTTTAAACATGGATTTATTAAAGTCTTATAATTTTAATAATATAAAAATTAAAATACTTTTTAAATTAATATATTAAATAATTAGTTTTAAAATTATATTTTAAAAAAATTATTGAGGAAATACTATGTTAAGAAAACCAGCAGTTGCAGGATCATTTTATCCAAATAATCAAAATGATTTAGAAAAAATTATTGAGTATAGTTTTAATATGGGTATAGGTAAACTTCCTAAATTAAATAAAAGTTTTAATGGAAATATTACTGGTATAATGGTTCCTCATGCAGGATATATTTATTCTGGATATGTTGCATCATATGCTTATTATCAACTTGTAGAAGGTGGTTTTCCAGATACATTTGTAATATTATGTCCTAATCATACTGGATTTGGTTATGATATTTCTGTATTTGAGGAAGGAATTTGGGAAACACCTCTTGGTAATATTGAAGTAGATAATGAGTTTGCAAAGAAATTTATTAAAAACTCAAAATATGCAAAATCTGATACTAATGCACATTTAAGGGAACATAGTATTGAAGTAGAACTTCCATTTTTACAATATTTTTCTTCTGATTTTAAGATTGTACCTATTTGTATTGGAAGACAAAATCTTCAAACATCAATTGATATTGCAAATGCAATTAAACTTACAAGCCAAGAAGTTTCAAATTCATTTTCTTTAATTTCAAGTACTGATTTATCACACTTTCTTAGTCAAAGTGCTACAATAAATAAAGATAATATTGTTTTAAATGATATTAGTAAAATGGATTATGAAAAATTAATAAAAGATGTATATGAATATGATATAAGTATGTGTGGTTATGGAACTGTTGCTGCAGATATTATCTATTCATTAAATTTAGGTGTTAAATCTTGTGAAATTTTATCACATAAAACTAGTGGTGATGTTTCTGGAGATTATAGTTCTGTAGTTGGTTATGCATCTTCTGTATTTAAAAAAGAGTAATTTTTTAATTTATGTAAAAATTATTTATTAATTTAAAAATTTTATCTTTTATTATTTAAATAATATAGTTTAAATTTTATAAAAAACAAAGTATTAGTGATTGAGTTATTTTATGATTTTTATATCATATTATTAAATAATAAATTTTTATTTAATATAATTTTTAATAACTTATTTTTCAGTAATTTAAGTATTTTAAATCTATAAATTTATTTAAATTTTATACTTATCTTACATACGGATATTAGTTATCAATAATTTAGTATAATAAATAGGCTAAGTATTTTCTTAAACTTATATTATTGATATAATAATTGTTAATGGGAGTAATTAATTAAATTTTAATTATTTAATTTAGAATTAATATTTAATTTAATAAATTATCTTTTAATCTATGATTTAGTGGATAATTTTTAAAATATTTAATTATTAATATGATAATAAATCTTAAACAATACAAGAAACATTTTGTTTAAGTTTTAATAATATTTAAGTAATTTCTAATGTTTTTAATATAATGTTTTAACTTTATTTTATGTTAATTTAGTAAAAAGATAAATTATTTATTGTCTTATGCTTTTATTGTAAGGTAGTAGATTTTATTTCTCTTTTAAACATTATTTAAATAATAAAGTGAAAATTTTATATTTATTTAAAAAACTATTTTTAACAATTATTTTTTGCTAATAAATTTATTTAAAAAAATTATTGTAAGGGATAATAATGGAAGTTATTGCATCAGCTCCAGGTAAAACAATATTATTTGGAGAACATTCTGTAGTTTATAGTGAACCAGCTATTGCTGCTGCTGTAAACAAAAGAGCAACAATTCGTATTGAAACTAGTAAAAATAATAAAACAATGTTAAAATCTAAAGATTTAGGTTTTGAAGCTGAACTTGATACTAAAAATAAAAAGTATTCTTTAAAAAAAGGTAAACCTGGTATTATTAGGTATATTTTAGAGGCATTATATATGGCTCATGATCATAGTCCTATTAATATTGACTTATCAATTGATATTCCAATAGGTTCTGGTTTAGGGTCATCTGCAGCTGTTACTGTTGCTACACTTGCAGCATTGTATCGTTATCATAATATTCATTTTAATAAAAGAACACTTGCAGAAAAGGCTCATCAAGTAGAATTTTTAGTACAAGGTGAAGCAAGTCCTCTTGATACTTTAGTTTCAACTTATGGTGGTTTAATTTATTTAAATCGTAAAAAACAATTACAAAAGATTAGGACAGGTTTTAATTCACCATTTGTAGTTGGAGTAACTTCTAAATATGGAAGTACTGGTAAAATGGTGGCTAATGTTAAAAAATTAAAACAAAAATATCCAAAAATTGTAAATCCTATTATTAAATCTATGGGTGAGTTAACTGATGAAGCTAAACATGCTATTGAAGTGGGAGATGTTAATAAAGTTGGAACATTAATGAATATTAATCATGGGCTTCTTGATTCAATTGGAGTAAATACTAAAGAGTTATCTCGTATGGTTTATATTGCAAGAAGTGCTGGAGCTATTGGTTCTAAAATTACTGGTGCTGGTGGTGGAGGAAGTATAATTGCATTATGTCCAAATAATGATAATGCTGTATCTAAAGCTATTAGTACTTATGATTCTTCATTTAAACTTAGATTCTCAAGAAAAGGTGTAAGTTCTAAAGTTATTCATGGAAATGGTAATCATAGACATAAAAGAGTAAATAATAATCAAAGAAAAAATAATAGGAGAAATAAAAACAAATATTATAACAAAAAATCAAATAATAAAATTAAATTAACAAATAATAAAAAAAATTTATCATATAATAAAAAATCAGTAAATAATTCTAAATCTAAACAAAAAAGTAATAAATCTCAAAGTTCTGATGGTATTAAAATTGAAGATAATAAGGTAGTCTTCAAGAAAAAAGCTTTTAAAACAATTAATAATAAAATTGATTATTCCAGGTGATTATGTGATAATTCTTAAAATTGGTGGAAGTATAATTACTGATAAAAATTCAATAGAACCTAAAGTAAATTATGATAATTTAGATAGAATATCTAGTGAGATTGCTAATGCTTTTAATAATAAAAGTTTAGATATTGCTGATGGATTAATTATTGTTCATGGTGCTGGATCTTTTGGTCATCCACCTGCTAAAAAATATAAAATTGGAGAACCTTTTAATAAAGAAGAATATCCATTAAAAAGAAAAGGATTTTCTGAAATTGTTCTTTCAATGAAAAAATTAGATTTATATGTATGTGAATCTTTATTAAAACATGGTATTCCAGCTATTCCTATACAAACATCTGCAGTTATTAAGGCATCTAATAAAAGAATAAATAACTTTGATTTAGAAATGATTAAAAATTATTTAAATGAAGGATATGTTCCAGTATTATATGGTGATATTGTTCTTGATGATAAACTTAATATGTCTATTCTTTCTGGAGATCAAATAATTGAATATATTGCAAGTTTTTTAAATCCGGATAGAGTTGTTTTAGGTACTGATGTAGATGGAGTTTATAATAAAAACCCTAAAATTCACAAAGATGCTAAATTAATTGAAAAACTTAGTTCTTTAGATGATATTACTCAAATGGAATCTACTACTAATGTAGATGTTACTGGTGGTATGATTGGTAAGGTTAAAGAACTTTTAACTCTTGCAGATAATGGTGTTGATTCAGAAATTATTAATGCAAATAAACCTGAGATAATTTCTAAATCTTTACAAAGTAAAATAGTTAAAGGAACTAAAATTTCTAAAAAATAATTTAATTTTTTTTGCTTTTATCTATTTTTAAAAAATTTTAGATTTTATGGGATTATATATTTTTAATTTTTTAGTTTTTATCTATTTTTAAAAAATTTTAGATTTTATAAAATTATATATAAAATAGTCATTAGCATTAAATATGATAAAAAATATAATTATAGTAGTTATAATTTTTATATTACTTTTTTACTTAATTTAATAAAAAATTATCAATTTTTAATTTTTGATAATTAATATTGAAATTTATTTAATTTCATAAATTAAGTTTAATTTAATTATAAAATGATTTAAGGGATTTTTAGTTAAAATAATTAAATTTTAACTTATGGAAACAGATTTTAATAATATATTATAGGTAGTGTTATTTAAGGAAAATTTATTTTTAAAATATGTGGAGGAAGTTTTAGATATCTTATTTATTAAATTAAGTTGAAAGTAAATTATAACCTTTTCATGTTTATATAAGGATTAATATTTAATTAAAATCTATTGTAAAAACTTTCTATTTTAAATTTTAATTTAATTAGATTTTTTTTAATGAATTATTGTTTTATATTCTATTTTTAACAATTATAGTTTTTAATAATATTAACACCCTTATTTATTTGATTAATAATAATTTTAACCAATATGCTATTTTAGAGGAAAATAATGATTCAGGATAGAAAATTACAACATCTTTTAATTTGTAGGGATTATGATGTTAATTATAAAAGGACTACAGGATTTGAGGATATTGAATTAATTCATAGAGCCCTTCCAGAAGTAGATATGGCAAATATTGATATTTCTACTACTGCTTTTGGTAAAAAATTAGATTCACCTTTATTTATTTCTGCTATAACTGGAGGTCATCCAAAATCTGAAGAAATTAATAAAGAATTGGCTATTGCAGCTGAAGAAATGAATATTGCTTTAGGACTTGGTAGTCAAAGAGCTGCTGTTGAAAATCCTGAACTTAATTCTACTTATACTGTAGCAAGAAAATATGCTCCTAATGCATTACTTTTAGGTAATATTGGTGCTCCTCAAATGAAGTATGCTGAAAAAGCAGTTGAAATGTTTGATGCAGATATTCTAGCTATTCATTTAAATCCTCTTCAAGAAGCTATTCAACCTAAAGGGGATGTTGATGCTACTGGATATATGGAATCTATTTCTGAGATATCTGATTTAGTTGATGTACCTGTTTTAGTTAAAGAAACTGGTGCAGGTATATCTGCTAATGATGCTATTAAACTTCAAAAAGCAGGTGTTGATTTTATTGATATTCAAGGTTCTGGAGGAACTAGTTGGGCTGCTGTTGAAACTTATCGTAATGAAGATAAATATCTTGGTGAAGAATTTTGGGATTGGGGAATTCCTACTGCAGTAAGTACTGTAGAAGTTTGTTCTTCTGTAAACATTCCAGTTATTTCTTCTGGAGGTATACGTTCTGGTTTGGAAGCAGCAAAAGCTATTGCTCTTGGAGCAGATGCTGTTGGTATGGCTTTACCTTTCTTAAAAAGAGCATTTATTGGGCACAAAAGTATTATTGATTATGTTAATAAGTTTAATGAATCTTTAAAATTAGCTATGTTTTTAGTTGGTGCACAAAATATTGAAGAACTTAAAAATGTGGATATTGTAATTAAAGGAGATACTAATACATGGCTTAATGAAAGGGGATTTAACACTAAACGATTTAGTAGGAGGACAAAATTTGACTGTTGAAATAATAGCAATTGGCGGTTATGAAGAAGTTGGTAAAAACATGACTGCTGTAAAAGTTAATGAAGATGTTATTATTTTTGATATGGGAATCCATTTAGATAGGATTAACATACATGAAGATACTGATATTGACAGAATGCATAGTTTAGATTTAATTGAAAGAGGAGTAATTCCTGATGATACCTTAATGAAAGAGGTAGATGGTAAAGTAAAAGCTATTGTATTTTCTCATGGACATCTTGATCACATTGGTGCTGTTGCAAAATTAGCACATAGATATGATGCACCTCTTATAGGTACTCCATATACTATGGCTCTTGTTAAAAAACAAATTAAAGGAGAACGTAAATTTAAAGTAAATAATCCAATAAGAATTTTAAATCCAGGTAGTAAATTAAAATTATCTAAGGATATTACTTTAGAATTTGTTCAAACAACACACAGTATTCCACAGGCAGTAACACCTGTATTACATACTCCTGATGGAATAATTGTTTATGCTCTTGATTTTAAATTTGATAATCATCAAAAAGTATCTCCACCACCTGATTATGAAAGATTTAAACAATTAGGTAAAAAAGGAGTACTTGCACTTATTGTTGAAACAACAAATGCAGCTAATTATGATCAAGTAAAAACATATTCTGAAAGAGTACCTCGTATTGTTTTAGAAGATTTAATGCGTGAACCTTTAAAAGAAAATAAAGGTATGATTGTAACTACTTTCTCTTCACATATTGAAAGGATTCAAACTATTGCAGATATTGCTAAAAAAAGTGATAGGGAAATTTTATTCCTTGGAAGATCTATGGAAAGATTTTTAGGAATTGCAGAAAAATTAGGAATATTAAAATTACCTAAAAATGCTTCTGTACATGGTTCACCAAAAGCTGTTAATAGAGCTTTAATGAAAGCAAATAAAAATCGTTCTAAATATTTACTTGTTACTACTGGTCATCAAGGAGAACCTGATGCTTTACTTCCAAGGATTGCAAGTGGTAAAACACCATTTACTGTTAAAAAAGGAGATAATATTATTATTTCAGCTCCTATTATTCCAAATCCAACTAATGCTGCAAATAGACATATTATGGAAGCAAAACTTAAAGCATCTGGTGCAAGAATCTATGCTAATGCACATGTATCTGGACATGCTGGAAGAGAAGATCATAGGGAATTCTTAAGAATGCTTAAACCTAGTCATATTATTCCAGCTCACGGTGATCTTAATATGTTAGTTGCATATGGTCAACTTGCAGAAGAAGAAGGATATAGAATAGGTAGTAATGTTCATATATTAAGAAATGCACAAGCTCAAGTTTTCAATGATTTTGATTAAATTTCTTAATTAAAATCATTCTTTTTTCATGAAATTAATTAAAAATTGAATTTATTTTAGCTCTTTTTATTAAATTTAAGTATATTAATAGTTAATTATTAATACTAAAGAATGGAAAATATATATTAATTATTTATAAACTTTATTAATTTTAGATTTTTTAAAGTAATTTCTATTGATTTATTAAAATATTTAATTTAAAAAATTTTTAATAAGATTTTAAAGTAATTTTATTTGTTTATTAAAATATTTAATTTAAAAAATATAGGAAAAGTTTTTATTAACTGGAGGCAATTTATGTCAGAAGTAACAGATATTCTAAAAGATTATTCTATTGATGTTAAAAAGGTAATTGAGAATCATTTATCTACTATTGATCCTAAAGAATTACAAGAATCATCTATATATTTAACAAAAGCAGGTGGAAAAATGTTAAGACCTGCATTAACTCTTTTAACTACTCAAGCAGTTGGAGGTTCTAAAGAACAAGCACTTAAAACTGCTGCTGCATTTGAACTTATTCACACTTTCTCTTTAATACATGATGATATTATGGATGATGATGATATGAGGAGAGGTAAACCATCAGTACATACTGTATGGGGTGAACCATTAGCTATTTTAGCAGGAGATACCTTATTCTCAAAAGCATTTGAACTTGTTATCTCTTCTAAAGAAGATAATGTACATCCAGAACGTGTTGCTAATGCTTTAAGTGTTGTAGCAGACGCATGTGTAAAAATTTGTGAAGGTCAAGCTTCTGATATGGGATTTGAAGGTAACTTTGATGTTAATGAAGATGAATATTTAAATATGATTTTCAAAAAAACAGGAGCTCTTATTGCTGGAGCATGTGAAGCAGGAGCTATTTTAGGTGGAGCAAATCAAGAAATTATTGATGCAATGTATGAATATGGTAAAGCTATAGGTTTAGCATTCCAAATTCAAGATGACTACCTTGATGTAATTAGTGATGAAGAAGATTTAGGTAAACCTGTTGGTAGTGATATTGCTGAAGGAAAAATGACTTTAATGGTTGTTAAAGCATTAAATGAAGCTAATGATGAAGATAAACAAACACTTATTAAAATCTTAGAAGATCAAAATTCACCTATAGAAGATGTAAATAAAGCTATTGATTTATTTAATAAATATGGTTCAATTAAATATGCTCACGATCTTGCTTTAGAAAATGTTAATAAAGCAAAAGAAATACTTAATATTTTACCTGATTCTTCAAGTAAAAATGCTCTTAGTATGTTAGCAGACTTTGTAATTGAAAGAAAATCTTAGTTTTAATTGATTTTTTCTATATTTTTTAATTAAATTTTTTATATTTTTTTTGGCTTTGTTGAATTCCTCAAAATTTTTAGAATAGACTTTCTTAAAATTGATTTTCCAGTATTAATTACTGTTTAAATTTTTATAAAAAATAGGATTTCAACAGACCTTATTTTTTTATTAAAAGACTACTTTTTTAATTTTTATATTGGGTTTTGTTGAAATTTCCTTAATTTTTAGAATTAACTTTTTTTAAATTATTAAATTTTGTTTAAATTCATATAAAAACAGAATTTCAATAGATATTATTTTTTTAAATAAACTAAACTTTATTTTATATTAAATAGGTTTTTAGTAAAACTATTTTTTTTTAGTTTTAATTTTTATTTTATATTAAATAGGTTTTTTTATAGTTTTTACTTTTCAAATGCTGTCTATAGTTTAATATATTTTAAAAATGGAATTTTATATTATTAACATTTAGTTGATATTATGGGAATTGAAATAGAAAATACTAAAGAAGAATTATTTAAAAAAGGAAAATTTGCATATAAAAGAAAACAATATGAAAAAGCATTATCTTTTTTTAATGAATCATTAATATGTGATGAAAATTTTTCAAAAGCACTTCTTGGAAAAGCTAAGTCACTTTATAAATTAGGTAGACTAAGTGAATCTTCAATAATTTATGATGAATTATTTAACTCTAATTGCTTAGATTCTTATATTTGGTTAAGAATTGGTAATTTTTATTTTTATGTTTTAAATAATAATTTAAAAGCATTAAAATCATATAATAATGGAATTAAATTTGATAAAGATTTATCCGTTTTATGGCTTAATAAAGGTAAAGTATTAACTTCTATGAATATGTATGAAGAAGCATTAAATTCATTTATAAAAGCATCTAAACTAGATAATTCTAATTATAAAATATATAATAATATTGCTAATTCTTATAGATTATTAAATTTTATGGATAATGCATTAAATGCTTTTAATAAATCTTTATCTATTAAAACCAATCTTTATGCATTATTAAATAAAGCAATTATTTTAAATTATATTGGACGATTTAATGAAGCATTAAATAGTATTAATAATGCTTTAAATATTAAAATTAGGTATGATTTATTGTATTATAAGGCTTTAATTCTTTATAATATGGAAAAATATGAAGATTCTCTTAATATTATAAATCAATCTTTAGATATTTGTGATTATAATGATTCTTGGGAACTTAAAACTAAGTTATCTTATATTCTTGGAGATTTTAAAAATACATTAAAAGCATCAAATCATGTTTTAATTTCTAATCCATTAAATATTGAAATATGGTTTTATAAGATTAATTCTTTAATCTATTTAAATAAGCTTGAAGAAGCTTTAAATTCTTGTAATGAAGTTTTAAAATATGATTTTAGTGAATATTTTATTTATAAAAAAGCAAGTATTTTATTAGAACTTAATCGTTTTGAAGAATCTATTAAAATTTGTGATATCTTCCTTTCTATGGATTATAATAATTCAGATTTTTTATTATTAAAGTCTAAAATTTTTTATAGATTAAGTGATTTAGATAATGCAATAAAAACTATAAATAAATTACTTAATTTTAATCCTCTTTTAGAAGAGGCAATTGAATTTAGGGAGTTTTTAAATAATTTTTAATTTTCTATTTTCTTTTTAAAATTTAGGTTTTGTTGAAAGACTTATTTTATTTAATAGAATAACTAATTTCTTAAATATATAAATGATTTCAACAAAACTTAAGTAGTATTATTTTTTCCACCAAATCAAAATCCAGTCTGCTTTATCTTTTTTATTATATAATTTTCCTGTTTTTGGATCTTTTTTTAGTACTTTATTAAGATATATTTTTAATTCTTCTATTTCTTCATCATTTAATAAATCTACTCTAAATTTACCATTGTCCATTGCATCTTCAATAGTATCATATTCTCTATATGATTCTATATCCATTCTTTCTACATTAGCATAAATTCCCATATTATATAATATATTAATTAAGTAAGTATATGCTGGAAAATCTTTAGGATCATTTCCAATGTATTCTTGGAATTCTCGCTCTAGTTTCCAGTTTTCTGGTCCAAATAATGTTATAAAAACATATTTATTAGCTATTTTATTAATTTCTTTTAATGTTTCTTTAATTGGTATTATACTGTTTAATGATCTTGATGCAACTACTACATCATAATTTCCAATATCTTTATATCTAATTTCTTCAATTGGTTTAAGAATAGTATTTACATTATTTATATTTTCTTTATTGGATTTTTCATTAAGTATTTTAAGCATGTTTTCTGCAGAATCTATTCCTGTAACACTTTTTACTTTTTTAGCTATTGGTATTGTAATAGTTCCTTCTCCACAACCAATATCTAAAACTGTATCGTTTTTACTTAAAATATCTAGTTTTTTAAGAAGTGCAGTTTTATAATCATCTCTTAAATTACTTTTATGAAAATGAGGTGCAGCTTTATTCCAATCTTTTTTACGGTCTTTTTTTCTTTCTAATTGTTTACCCCAAAAATATTCCCAATCAATGTCTTCTGGACTTTTAATATAATGTTTATCTTTATTCATTTTCTTCCCTTCTATTTTTAATTATTAATATTTTTATTAAATCTTATAAATTAATTTGATTATTTTATTATATTTTTGGCCTTCTTGAAATTTACTAATTTTTAGGATATGTTTTTTGATTTTATTTTTTTTACGTATTAATAATGTTTAAATTATTATAAATAATTTTAATTTTAATTTTTAGGTATTAATACTGTTTAAATTATTATAAAAAGTTTTTAACAGGTTTTATTTTTTATTTATTGTTTTAAGATAATGTTTTTTAATTTTTTGTTTAAGATATTTTTAAAAATTAAATATTTATATATTTAGTAGATTAAAAATAATATTGTATTTTTATAAATATTTTTATTAAAATTTTATAAACTGATTTTATTTTAAATAAATATCTTCTTATTAGCTATTTTTAAAGTGGCGTATTTATTTAAAAATTATTATTTTTAATTATTTAATGTGATATAATGGATGAATTAGAAAATATTGTATATAAACATGCTTTGTTAAATGCTACAAAACATAAAGGTAGTGCTAGTCCTAAAGCAGTTATGGGTTCTATAATGTCTCAAGAAGCAGAACTTAGATCACGTGCTAAAGAAATTGGTCCTTTAAGTGCTAAAATTGTAGCAAAAGTTAATGATTTATCTGAAGAAGAACAACATAAAGAAATGGAAAGATTAGGTGTTGTTGTTAAAGAGAAAAAACAAGTTAAACGTGAAGGTTTAGAAGAATTACTGGGTTCTCATGAAAATGTTGTAATGCGTTTTGCACCTAACCCTAGTGGACCTTTACATATTGGACATGCAAGAGCAGCAGTTCCTAATGGTGCTTATGTTAAAAAATATGGTGGAAAATTTATTTTAAGAATTGAAGATACTGACCCTAAAAGAGTATATCCTCCTGCTTATGATATGATTCAAGAAGATCTTAAATGGTTAGGTATTGAACCTGATGAGGTATACTATCAATCTGATAGATTTGAAATATATTATAAATATGCTGAAGAATTAATTAAACGTGGAAAAGCATATATGTGTACTTGTGATGGTAAAGAATTTAAAAAACTTAAAGATAATTGTGAACCTTGTCCCCATAGGAATAATTCTGTTGAAGAAAACCTTAAATTATGGAAAGATTTCCCTAATATGGAAGCAGGTTCTGCAGTATTAAGAGTTAAAACTGATATTAATCATAAAAATCCAGCTATACGTGATTGGGTTGCATTCCGTCTTGTTGATGAAGAACATCCTAGACTTGGTAATAAATACAGAGTATATCCTATGATGAATTTTTCAGTATCTGTTGATGATCATTTAATGGGCATGACTCATGTTTTAAGAGGAAAAGATCATATGGCAAATAGTGAAAAACAAAAATATTTATATGATCACATGGGTTGGGAAACTCCTGAGTTTATTCATTATGGTAGACTTAAAATGGAAGATGTTGCATTAAGTACATCTAAAGCTAAAGAAGGAATTGAATCAGGTAAATATTCTTCATGGTCTGATCCAAGACTTGGAACTTTAAGAGCTATTAGAAGAAGAGGTATTCAAGCTAAAGCTATTTGGAATTTAATGGTTGAAATTGGAGTAAAAATGTCTGATTCAGCAGTAAGTTGGAAAAAAATATATGGTTTAAATAGAAAACTTATTGAAGATAAAGCAAATAGGTATTTCTTTGTTGGTAATCCTGTAAAAGTAGATATTAAAGATTGTCCTAAAGAATATAAAGAAATTAAATTAGAAAAAGAATTACATCCTGATTTTCCAGATAGAGGAAATAGAATATTAAATTTTGAAGGTTCTGTATATATTTCTAAAGATGATTTTAAAGAGGGGATTGTACGTTTAATGGATTTAATTAATGTTGATATTAAAGATGGAGAAGTTATATTCCACAGTGAATCTTTTGAGGATGCTAAAGCAGAAAAAGCTAAAATCATTCAATTTGTACCAAGTCAAGAAGCTATTAAATCTAAAGTTATTATGGATGATGCTTCAGTTATTGAAGGATTTTGTGAAAAAGATTGTGAAAACCTTAAAGTTGGAGATATTGTCCAATTAGAAAGAGTTGGTTTTGCACGTCTTGATGAAATTAAAGATGATGAATTAATTTTTTATTATGCACATAAATAATTAATTTATTATTTATTGAATCTTTTTGAAAAATTATTTACTTAAAGCTTTAATTTATTAGATTTTATTAATTTTAAAATTTAGATAAATTTTATCTTAAATTATTAAATTTCAATAAATTATTTTTTTTTTTAAATTTATAATTTTTAATTTTTTTATTTTCTATTTTTTTTATAGCTATTTTGAATCTTTGAAATCTTAGTTTTTTATAATAATTTAACAGTATTAATATTTTGAAATTAAATTTAATGTTTTATTTTAAAAAATTAAAATGATTTTAATAAAACTAATTTTATTTTAATTTTAACTTGCTCTTGGTCAGTACATTATAATGAATACTCCTATTAATGCAATACACATCCCAATTATATCAAATTGGTCTGGTTGTACATTATCTATTTTCCAACCCCATAAAACTGAAAGTGCAATAAATATTCCACCATATGCAGCATAAACTCTTCCGAAATTTGCAGGTTGAAATGTTGGAATAATTCCATATAATATAAGTAAAATAGCTCCTAATATTGCAAAGCTAAAACTTTTTCCCTCCCTAATCCAAGACCATATAAGATATCCACCACCTATTTCAAAGAATCCTGCTATTATGAAAAAGATTAAAGATTTTATGGTGTCTATTAACATGTTTAACCTCTTATTTTTAATAATTCTTGATTTAATATTAATATTTTTTTATTAATTCTTTTTTATTTTTATAAATCCATTAATTTTATTTGTAAAAACAAATTCTCCAAATTTATATAATTCTATTATAATAATACTTATTGCAGCTATTAATTGAAATATTGCAAAGTAATATAATGGCATAATATTTATATTAATACTTAATAAATAATTATAAAACATTTTTCCAGCTGTTGCATTAATAGCTAATGTAAACGTATATGCAGCATGATTTGGTAACCAATTAAAATCTAAATAATACCTTATTATTTTATATATTATATAAACATACCAACAAGTTGTAAATAAATAGATAGGTACTACAATCCAAAAATTAATATTTTGAACAACTGTTAAATACCCAACTAAAACAATAATAGGTGCAGCGAGTATTGCAATTATTGGTTTAATTGGATCAGGTATAGGAATTTTAATATATCTATACATAAGAATTATATATAAAATAATCATAGATATTATTCCCATAATTATAAAAAAATGGCCTATTGTATTTTCTAAACCATAATAAGGAGATGTTATACTTATCATTGAAACTCCTACATATGAAATTAAAATACTACTATAAATATCTTTAAGTTTTAGTTTAGGTAATATCCAAAATGTAAAATATATTGTTAAAATTAATTGTATTATTATTGCAAATAACCATAATCCAAGTGAAATTTTTGGTATAAACTTTTCAATATATGTACTAAACATCATAAGACCCATGGGAAATGTTCCAAGCATTCCAATTGCTATTGGATTTTTTAGTTTTATTTTAAGCCTTTCTGGATATTTGATAAATTTACTTATAGAATGTGAAATTAAGATAAGTCCAATTATTCCACATATTATTAAAACTAGTGGTGAATATTGTTTTAGAAGATTACCTAATGAAAACACTCCTAAAGCTAATCCAAATGAAGGGATGGATATTAAGATTGCATTTTCTTTATTATAATTCATATTTCATATCTCTTTTGTTTTTATAAGAAATTAATAATATTAATTGATAATTTGTTTAATATTAATTTTTGGTATATGAATAGAAACTTATTTAATTTAGATTCTTTGATTTTTAAATTTATTTTTTTATTTTTTAGAGCTTAATTTTATAGTATTTTATAATTTTATTAGTTTATTTTTTTTTATTTTTTAGAGCTTAATTTTATAGTATTTTATAATTTTATTAGTTTATTTTCTTATTTTTTTATTCATGTTGAAATCCTTCTAATTTTCTAAAAAACTTTTTTAAATTTAAATTTCAGCTATATATACCATTTATATTATTATAAAAAACAGTCTTTTAATAGATTTAATTTTATTAAATGAATTTTTAATTTATCTTTAAATTTTTCTTATTATTTTACTTTATGTAATAATCTATTAGAATAGTAGTTAATTATTTTATTTTATTATATTTATTCATAATTTTAATATAATTATATGTTCTATTTTCATACTTTATTTTTTATCTATAAATACATATAAACTCTAACTTTTATGATTTTTCTTAATTTTAATTTTTTAATCGATTTATTATTAAAATATAAAATATTTTTTTAACTTTTAAAAAAATGGATTCTAAAGATATAACAATTTTTTTAGATTTAAAAATAGAAATGCTTTAAAATAATTAATTTTTAAGTAAATTAATTTTAAAATATTTTAAATTAGAAAAAGTTAGTAAATATTTATTTATATATAATTGATTTAATTTTAATATTTTTTTAGAAAAAGAAAGTTGAATGAATTTTATTTAATAAAATTCATCGTGTTTAAAATACTTTGGTAATTTTATCTGCTTTAATCCAGATTTTTTTACCTCTATAAGTAACATTAATATTATCTCCATTTACACTATGGATAGAACTACCATATTTCTCACCATGATGTTGGTAAATAATACTCATACCTCTTTTTAGTGTGTGGTTTACACCTTGTATATTAACAACTGATTCACCATCATCTTTGTTAACTGGTGTTTTATTTGTAGTTTTTTCTTTTTTAGGTTCAACTTTATGTCCTTGGTATTCTTTATGGAATCTTTCTGATGGTTTCATTTTTTTGTTACTTACTGGTTTTACTTTTGGTTTATTACCTACAGTAATTTTCATGTCATCAGTTTTAGATGCAACATATTTGTTTTTTTCATTTTGGTTAAGTTCATCATTAAATTCTTCTTCTAAATTATCAAAGTATGAAATTTCTTCAGGAGTTAATTCTGTAGTATCACTATTTATATTATTGAAAACATCATTAGTATCATAATTGTTGTTTAAGCTTTCTTCATATTGTCTAATTTCTTCTGGATCATGTAATGGTGTAATTGCTACGAATTCATCATTATCATCATAATAATCTTCTTCTGTAGAATTATCATTTAAGATTTCTTCAAGAACTGCATCGTTTGTATAACTGTTAAGATTATCTCTTAATTCTGGATTAATCTCATCTTCTTCTTTATCTTTATCATGACTTAAGAATGTTGATTTTATTGAGTTAAATGTTCCTTTAACACTTTTAAGTGGAGCATCTATAAATTCTTTAGCTTTTTCTGGTTCATTATAATCATCAATAGTTACATTATTTGTTTCTGTTTGTGAAGCTTTTCTAGTTTCATTAATAATATTTTGATGTTGAGCTTCAATAGGTTCTTGTGAAATATGTGCTTCAGTTGATTTAGTTTTAAGTTCAAATGGTTTTTCTTCGTTTGTTGTTTTTATTTCTGTTGGTTCTGGTTTTTCTTCTTTT
>NZ_KK211376.1:60699-114847 GCF_000621965.1 Methanobrevibacter wolinii SH | reverse complement strand
TGTTTTTATTTCTGTTGGTTCTGGTTTTTCTTCTTTTATTTTTTGTGTTGTTGGTTCTGGTTTTATTTTAGGTTCTGTTCTTAATTTTGGAGTTATGTGTGCTTTTTGTTTTGGTTTTATGAATTTTACTTTAGTTTCTTCTTTTGGTTCTATTTTTTCTTTTATTTCATCTTTTTCTGGTTCTACTATCTCTTTGTGTGCAGCTTTAACTGGTTTTTCTTCAATTTTTTCAATTTCTTCTTTACTTACTTTTGGTTTTGTTGCTGTAGTTTTCAATTTATCTTTTGCTATTTCTTCTTGAGTTTTAGCATTTACTACTTTTGGTTTTATTTCTGGACTGTTTTTAACATTTATACTAATTGGTTTTCCATTTGGTTTATTATTGTTTTTTGGTTTTTCTTTTAATATGGTTCCATTTGTATTTGTTGTTTGTATTATTTTGTTATTTTCTTCTTTACTTGGTGTTGTTGTAGTTTTTGGTCTTGTAATTGTTAGTTCTTCAATCTCTTTATTAAGATTATCATTATTTTCTTTTACTTGTTTGGTTTTGAATATTTTATTTTTAGTAGATGATATTGTATTATTAATTTTGTTTCTGCTATCTTTTTTATGATGTTCTTCTTTAAATAAAGGCATTTGGTTATGTCCTTTTAAACTACTTTCAATTTCATGGGTTTCTAATTTTCTTCCTTTTTCTTCATCTCTATAATACAATTTAACGATTATGCATGCTATTATACATATAATAGCAATGTTAATCAGTATTAATATTGTTTTAAATGGCATGTTATCCTCAACTTTCTTTTTTAAAGATTAATTAATTAATCATAATAATTTTTATTATTATTAATATATATTATTTATTAAATATTATAATTTTAATTTATTATTAATAAGAATATTTAATTATAAATTTCCATTTAATTTATATATTTATAAAACCTAATATTTTATTAGTGTAAATCTTACATATTATTTTTAAAAATATTATTTTAAAATAATCTTTTTAATTTAATTTAAATTTTATCGAGGAATAAAATGGTTGTTAAAGTAAATGAGAATTATCTTTTATTAAAAAGTAATTATCTTTTTGCTGAAGTAGCAAATAGAGTTGCAAAATTTGAGGAAGAAAATCCAGATATTGATCTTATTGCAATGGGTATTGGGGATGTAACAAAACCATTACCAAAAACAGTAATCAAAGCATTTAAAGATGCAGTTGATGAAATGGGTGATTCTGAAACATTTCGTGGATATGGTCCAGAACATGGTTATGAATTTTTACGTGAAGCTATTATTAAAGGTGATTATGAACCTTTAGGTGTTTCTTTAGATGTTGATGAAATATTTATTAGTGATGGAGCTAAATGTGATACTGGAAACATTCAGGAATTATTTTCAAATGATAACATTATTGCAGTAACTGATCCAGTATATACTGTTTATGTTGATACAAATGTTATGGCAGGAAGAACTGGTGAAATGCAAGATGATGGTAAATATGAAGGATTAGTATATCTTCCATGTACTGAAGAAAATAATTTTGAACCTTCTATTCCTGATGAAGATTTTGATATTATTTATTTATGTTATCCTAATAACCCAACTGGTTCAACTTTAACTAAAGATCAACTTGCTAAATTTGTTAAATATGCAAAAGAAAATAATGTTTTAATTTTATTTGATGCAGCTTATGAAAAATTTATTACTGAAGATAATATACCTCACAGTATCTATGAAATTGAAGGAGCTAAAGAAGTAGCTATTGAATTTAGAAGTTTTTCAAAAACAGCAGGTTTCACAGGAGCTCGTTGTGCTTATTGTGTAGTTCCTAAAGACCTTAAAATTCAAGATAATGAAGGTAATAAACATTCTGTAAATGCTTTATGGGATAGAAGACAATCTACTAAATTTAATGGAGTATCATATCCTGTTCAAAGAGCTGCAGAAGCTATTTATACTGAAGAAGGTCAAAAAGAAATCCAATCTAATATTGATTATTATCTTAGGAATGCTAAACTTATTCGTGAATCTTTATCTAATATTGGATTAAGTGTTACTAGTGGAATTAATTCACCATATATTTGGGTAAAAACTCCAAATGATATGCCTTCTTGGGAATTCTTTGATTTATTATTAAATGAAGCAAATATTGTAGGTACTCCTGGTGCAGGATTCGGACCTTCTGGTGAAGGATACTTTAGACTTACTGCATTTAATACTTATGAAAACACAAAAGAAGCTATGGATAGAATTTCAAAATTGTCCTTTTAAGATTTAAAATTTTTTAATCAAATTTAAAAAACAAATATTTTAATCTTTTTTAGATTTGATTTTATTTAATTTTTTTTAAATTTAAATTTATATAATATTTAAATTATATTCTTATTTTATTTTTTTATACAATTATTAAGGAGAATGATTATGTTTAATTTACCATTAGAAATTACCGCTGAAGATGATTTACAATCAATATTTACAAAATATGGTGCTTATGCTTTAGATAAGCAAGAAAATTTATCTGATTTGATTGGAGAAAAAAAAGGAAATTTAGATATTGAAAATGGTATATTATCTTTTGGTGAAGATTTAAGTTTTTCTATTCAATTAATTGCTTACTTATCTCTTGATGATAATAAATTTTCATGGGCATGGGATAATAGTGAAATTGGTTTTCCGCTTGAATTAATTGATGAAGCTAAAAAAATTAAAGAATTTGGTGAAGAATATAATATTCCTCAATTTACAACTCCAATGTTTAATGCAGATATTGAAGAAGCACACTTTTTACTTATGACTGTTATTTCTTTATTTGATGATAGTGCATATTATGTTGCAGAAATTGGAAACTTTGCATTCTTTGTAACTATTAATTCTGAGGATATTCCTGAAAATAATACTATAGATAGATTTGAATTCATTTATTATAATTTCCAAAAAAATTATGATGTAAATGGTAAAATCGCATTTGAAGGTTATGCAGCACTTAAAGGTTATCCTACAAATGTTTATGATGAAGATAATTTTCAAGTTGCAATCATTGGTGAAGATAAAATAATGATTGGATATTCTAAAAGAGGTAATGTAAATCTTATTAAAACATTTAAACCTAATGAATAATCTTTTTCTTTTTTTATTTTAACTATCTTTGTTTTTTATATTTTGTATTTATAAGAATATGAATTATATTTGTATCTTATTTTTTCCTTTTTATTTAATTAATATTTTTTAGACTTTCTTAAAATCAATAAATTAATAATATAATCTAATTTTAGTTTAAAAATAAAATAAGTTTTTAAGAGTCAATTTTTTAAAGTACTATTTATCTAAACTCTAGAATCAAATTTATATAATTAATAATTATATATAATATTTAATTATAGATTTATTGTGATTTTATGAGTGATGATTTAAAAGAAGAATTAAATTATGAAATTGATTTTCTTGTAAAAACTGGTTTTTATGATATAGAAGAAATCTTAGAGACTATTGATGATGAATTTATTGATTATAATATTGATTTAGATGTTGTATCTAATATTATAGAGAATATTTATACAAAACATAATAGTACTAAATCAAATAGTTCTGATTTTAATAATTTAAAAAAAGTTTTTAATAGTTTATCTAAACAAGGTATTGTTTCAATTCATAACTGTGGTTATGATCCTGAAGAAGGTATACATGATTCTATTGAGGTATATACTCATTTAATAAACAATAATTATAAACCAATAGGTTTTGTATTTTATACATTATTTGATATTGAAACGGTTTTAGATGATAATTACTTAAGTATTTATTTTGGGGATTTTCATGGTGATAAAAAAGTTTCTAATAAATTAGCTAATATGATTATTAAAACTTTAGAATCATTTGGATTTAATTTAGATTGGGATAATAATCCTGAAAATCCAATTATTATTAATGATTTTAATTGGATTAAAATATTTGATAATGATAATTATTTCATGGAAGGAGCTTATGACGTGTTTACTCAATTTAACACTAATTAATCATTATTTTGAATTTTAATCTTTCGTTTACTATTTATATTTTTATTATTTGGTTGAATTAGTATTTTTATTGGATGTTAGTTTGTTTTGAATTGTGATTTTTTATATTATTTGGTTGAATTAGTATTTTTATTGGATGTTAGTTTGTTTTGAATTGTGATTTTTTATATTAATAATATTGAAATTATAAATTTATTAAATATTTTTTAATAATTTTTTATAGAAAATAATTTGAATTGATATTTATGAATAATAAATCTTATTTAATATTAGAAGATGTTATCTCTGAGGCAGGTAAATGGGTTTCATTAGAAGTTTCTGGTGATACTATTTATTTAGATTTCTCATCTGTTGAGTTATTTAATATTCATGATGATTCAAAAAAAGATTCTAAGATTTCTATCCGTTTTTCTGATAATTCTCTTTTTTCTATTTTTTATAATGATAAAAAGGACCTTGATTTTTTAAATCTTACTAAAAAAGATAGAAATGATTTTTTAATGGAATTTAATAGGAATTTAGATAAAGGCATGTTTAAGTTTCAGGATATGTCATTTATTAATTCTAAATTTACTAAGTTTAAAAATGAAATGATTTTCTTAGATAATTTTAATAATGATTCACCTGATTTTATAATGTCTTTTTTATCTAATGGTATTGGTGTATGTGTTGGTGGAAATTCATTAAATATTTATATGGGCCTTGAAGAATTAACAGATAATGATATTTTGTTTTTATCAAATAAATGGTCAAGATATTATCTTTCATATTGGATAAATAAAGGTACTAAAGATGAATATAGTTATGATGCTCTTTGTGAATTAAATCCAATTGAAATTAATAAAGGTTTTAAATTATTTAGTAAATTTAAATTTTGATTTTATTTGACTTTTTTAAATCATTCTAATTTTTTAAAATAAAACTTTTAAATTTAATTTTTAAGTATTAATGTGGTTTAAATTCTTATAGTAAAATATTATTTCAACAGACTTATTTTTTAATTCTTTTTTTAATTTTTCATAATTTTTTATTTATTTTTTAATTTTAATTTTTTTAATTTTTCATAAATATTTTTAATTTTTTCTAAAACTTTATTAATATTAAATTATTAATATTGTAATGGTCTATAAAAACATTTTTTAAATTTATAGTTTATGTGAAAAAAAGGGTTTTTTTACAAAATTTTTAAGACTATTTATTATATTTATTTAGGAGATTTTAAATGACTTGTAGTATTTTAACTGGTGGTGCATGGGGAGACGAAGGTAAAGGTAAATGTATTACCTACTTCTGTAAGAATGATAATCCTTCCATCATTGCTCGTGCTGGTGTTGGTCCTAATGCGGGACATTCTGTTGAATTTAATGGCGAAAAATATGGTTTAAGACTTATTCCTTCTGGATTTGTAAATACTGATTCTGAGCTTCTTGTTGGTGCAGGAGTTTTAGTTGATCCTGAAGTACTTTTCCATGAATTTGATTATTTAAAAAAATACGATGTTAAAAGTAGAACTTTAATTGATGGTCGTTGTGCTATTATTAAACCAGAACACCGTGAAAGAGATAAACACTCTGATTATTTATCTAATAAAATTGGTAGTACTGGATCAGGTTGCGGACCTGCAAATTCTGATAGGGTTTTAAGAATTGCAGATTTAGCAAAAGATATTCCTGAATTAGAAGAGTATATTACTGATGTTTCTTTAAAAGTTAATGATACAATTGATGAAGGTAATGATGTATTTATTGAAGGTTCTCAAGGTTTTGCTTTATCTTTATATTATGGTACTTATCCATTTGTAACTAGTAAAGATACTTGTGCTAGTACATTTGCTGCAGATGTAGGTGTAGGACCAACTAAAGTAGATGAAGTAATAAGCGTATTTAAATCTTATATTACTCGTGTTGGTGAAGGACCTTTCCCTACAGAAATTTCTCAGGAAGAAGCTGCTGAAAAAGGTATTGAAGAGTATGGTGTTGTAACTGGTAGACGTAGAAGAGTAGGTTTATTCGATTATGACCTTGCTAAAGAATCTTGTAGAATTAATGGTACAACCCAAATTGCATTAACTTGTGTTGATAAATTATATGATTGTGCTGGTATTACTGATTATTCACTTTTACCTGCTGATGCTAAAGAATTTATTAATAAAATTCAAACTGCTACTGGTGTACCTGTAACTATTATTTCTACTGGACCTGATTTAAAAGAAACAATTGATTTAAGAGATGAATTATTATAATTCATTTTTTATCTATAATTTTTATTTTTTTAGTTTTTTGAAATCTTTTCTATTTTTGTGTGATTTTTAGTTTTTTTTAGTTTTTTTTGAAATCTTTTCTATTTTTTGAGTATTTTTTTAATTTTAATTTTCAAGTATTAATTTTTTTATAAAAAACTAGAATTTTAATAAACTCATTTTTTATATAAAATAAACTTTTTTTATAAGTTATATGCTTTTTAATTCTTTTTAAAACTTTATATTTTTTATTTAAATTCTTTCAAAAAATTTATATTTTATTTATTATATATTTATTATTATGAATGATTCTAAGAATACTGAAATTAAAACACCTGATGATAAGATAGCTATGGCTTTTTTTAGAAGTCTTAGATGGGTTAATGGTGTATATTGTCCTCAATGTAAATCTTATGATATTGTAAATAGAGGTCAACAAGGTAGAGTTAGAAGATATTCTTGTAAAAATTGTAAATCTAATTTTAATGATTTTACTGGAACTATTTTTCATAAAAGTAGAATTCCTATGGGTATGATGTTGTATGTCTTATTTAATATGGATGATAAAACAATTACTCAATTATCTGAAGAAACTGGTTATTCTCGTCAGTGTATCTCAAGACTTAAACATCTTTTTGAGAAAAAATTATTAAATAATCCAGAATTTTGTGATAAAATAGATTAACTGGTTTTTTGACTTCTTTTTTCTTATATCTAATTTTATTTTAATTAATTTTTAATTTAATTTACTCTTCTTTCTTTTATTATATCTTTATTTTTTTTATTTTAATATTTTTAAAATTTAACAATTGTTATATTTTTATATTTATTTTAATAAGTTCAATATTTTTATTTTAATTTTCATATTTTTTTATTATGTTAGTCTATTGAAATAATACTTTTTTATAATTTAATATTAACTTTTATTAGTTTTTTTATTATTTCATTTTAATGTTTATATTCTATTTTTTTCTAAAATCAGGTTAATTTTATTTATTTTTAAAAAATAAGTTTTAATATTTTATTTTAATCTATTTTATCGTTTTTTAGTTTATATTTTTATTTTTTAATTTATTATTTTAAAGTTAATATTTTTTTTATATAATACTTAATTTTTATTATTTTATATATTTTTCTTAAAGATTTAATCTTTAATTTTTATTTTTTGTAATAATAGTTTTACATTTTTTATTTTATAACAACGTTTATATATTATGTTTAAAAACTTAATATTATATTTTAATAATCATAATAATCAGTGTAATTTTTTTATTTTTTATAATTTGATTATTTAAAATATTTTAATTTTTTTTCAAAAATAAAAGGTGATTTAATGGAGAAGAAAACCGCAGGAATAATTATAGCAATTGTTATAATTATTGCTTTAATTGGAGGTTATGTATACTTTGCACATCCTGGTGAAACCACTGTAAAAATAGGATACTTACCTTCAGATCATGATTCTGCTTTATTTGTAGCACAATCTCAAAAATTATATGAAGCACAAGGAATCAATGTAGAAACCTCACAATTTAACAATGGTGGAGATTTAATGACTGCTATGGCTAGTGGTGATATTGATATTGGTTATGTTGGTGTAACTCCTGCTTTATCTTCTATTGCTAAAGGTGTACCTATAAAAATTGTTTCTGGTGCACAAATGGAAGGTAGTGGTATTTTAGTAGCTAATAATTCAACAATTACTAGTGTTGCTGACTTAAAAGGTAAAAAAGTAGCAACTCCTGGTGAAGCATCTATTCAATACATGCTTTTAGAATATGCTCTTAACCAAGAAAATATTAATATTTCTGAAGTAAATCCTTCATCTATGAAAGTTGCTCAAATGAATGATGCTCTTAAAACTGGTAAAGTAGATGCAATTGTAACTTATGAACCATATGCTTCTATTGCAACTAATGCTGGTTATGGTAAATTATTAGAAAATTCATCTAAAATATTACCAGATCATCCATGTTGTGTAGTTGTAGCTAGTGATAAATTTATTAAAGAACATCCTAAAGAATTAAAATCAATTTTAGCTATTCATGAAAATGCAACTAAATATATTAATGAACATCCTAATGATGCTGCTAAATTATTACCTAGTGACATAGTACCAAATGCAACTCTTGAAGGTAAAGTCTTAAGTAATATTAATTTCGTCTCAGGATTAAATGATTCATATAAAAAATCTGTTACTGATTTCATGAATACTGAGGTTAAATTAGGTGTATTAAAACAAAGTATTCCTGAAGATAAAATATTCTACAAACCACAATAAGTTGTTTAAGATTTATCTTTAGGTTTTAATAAAATTATTTAGATTATAATTTTTTATAATTCTAAATAATTTTATATTTTTAATTTGAAATTCTATTTTTATAAAAATTTAAAGAGTATTTATATTTTAAAATTAAATTTAAGAAAGTTTATTTTAAAAATTAGTGTTTTTAATATTATCATTTGAATTTATTATATTAAAAATTCGTTAAAAGCTATTTTAAAGAGTATTTATTTTTAATTTTAAAAATTATTAGTTTAAAAATTTAATTTTTAAATAAAATAAGTTTTAAAACAGTAAAAACAATTTTTATTTTATTAAACTTAAAATTATTTTATTAATTTAAATTTTTAATTAAGAAATTTATTTATTTATTATAAGAATAAGTTAAATACTTCTTTTTAAAAATTTTTTATTAATATTATTGTTTTTTAATTAAAAAAAAGGTTATTTTTATATATTATTTTAATATAATTTTATATAACAAGTGTTTTTTTAGTAATAATAAGTTTAAATAATTTATAGTAAATTACTTATTATTCTTTAAAAGTATCTTTTAGTATTATAAAGTATAATTTAATTTAATTAAGTTTTAATTTTAATTAAAATTAAATTATATCTTGATATAATTATTTATTGTTATTTTTAAGTATATTTATCTTTAAAAATATTTATTTAATTATATATGTTGAATTTATTGAATTTAAAAATTGTAATTATCAAGTGATTTATTTGAATTTTAAAAAATATGGATTACCATTAATATTACCATTAATTGTTCTTTTTGTATGGTATTTAATAACTGATGGTTTAGCATTATTACCTAACTATATATTACCAAGTCCTGTATCAGTTTGTCAATCTGCTTATACAATTTGTATTAATGGTCGTTTAGTTAATAATACTATAAGTACTTTGATTAAAGTTTTCTTAGGTATTGGTCTTGCTGCTGTTATAGCTATTCCTTTAGGTATATGTTTTGGATATTCTGAAACTTTAGATAGGTTTACTTCTTTAATGATAAGTATTTTAAGACCTATTCCTCCTATTGCTTGGATTCCATTTTCAATTTTATGGTTTGGAATTGGATTAAATTCTGCTATATTTATTATATTTATGGGTTGTGTTTTCCCACTTCTTGTTTATACAATAGATGGTGTAAAAAGAACTCCAAAAATTTTAATAGAATCTGCAGAAACATTAGGTGCAAGTAATAGTACTATATTAAGAAAAATTATTTTACCTTCATCTGTTCCATATATTATATCTGGACTTAAAGTAGGTGTAAGTATTGCATTAATGTGTACTATTTCTGCAGAAATGATTGGTTCAAGTACTGGTTTAGGTTATATGATTTTAACAGCAAGTAACTTATTTGATCCAGGTACAACTGTAGTTGGTATGTTAGTTATTGGAATTATTGGAATTGTATTTGATACAGTCTTTGGAAAATTACAAGATAAAATATTTTGGTAAATTATTAATCTAAATTTATTTTTAATTAAATTTAATAATTTAAATCATTTTAATTAAAATTTAATGGTTTAATTATTATTTTAATTTAATTAAATAATTTATTTAATTTTTTATTATAAATTAATATTAATGGGGATTTAATTTGACAATTGAAGTAAAAAATTTAACTAAAACTTTTAAAAACAATGATAATGAAGAAAAAACAGTTTTAGATAATTTAAACATTACTTTTGAAGATAAAAAATTTGTTTGTTTACTTGGTCATTCTGGTTGTGGAAAAACAACATTACTTAGACTAATTGGAGGACTAGATAGTCCAAGTTCTGGAGAAATTCTTGATGATGGTAAACCTATTACTGGACCTTCAACTAATAGAGGTTTTATTTTTCAACAATATTCTCTTTTTCCATGGATGACTGTATTTGATAATGTAATGTTTCCTTTAAGAGTTAAAGGTGATGATGAGGAAAAATCTAAACAAAGAGTTGAAGCATATCTTAAAGGTGTTGAATTAGAGAGTGCTAAAGATTTATATCCATATCAATTATCTGGTGGTATGAAACAAAGAGTAGCTCTTATTAGGACTTTAATTAACCATCCTAAAACTGTACTTATGGATGAACCATTTTCTGCTTTGGATATGTTAACTAAACATGATTTACAAGATAAATTATTAACTGCAGTTGGTAAATATAATACTATTATTTTTGTAACTCATGATGTTTCAGAAGCTACTTATTTAGCAGATGAAATAGTTGTTATGGGTAGAACTGGTGGAGAAATTAAAGATATTATTGAAGTTGATGTTCCTCGTCCAAGAAAAAGAAATGATCCAGAATTATTAAAAATTCAGGATAAAATTTCAGAATATTTATAAATTTTTATTTTTTTTTTTATTTTTTTATATTTTCTAGTTTTTTAGATAAAAAAATCATATTTTTAATAATATAAATGGTTTTTTTTTAATTTTAATTTAAGAATTTTTTTAAAAAATTAGTAATTTAATAAGTTTTTTTATTTTTTAATATCTTTTATAATTAAAAAAACATAAATAAACATCTCTTTTAATTGTTTAAATTAAAAATTTTATTAATATTATTAAATGTTTTTTAAAATTATTAATATTATTTATTGTTTAATTTATATAATGGATTTAATGTTTTGTATCTACCATATTTAATACTATTATATACATATTCATTAGATTTTTCAATGGATTTTCTTAAATCATGATTTTTTATAAGATATCCGCATACTGCAGCAGAAAATGTACATCCAGAACCATGAGTATTATCTGTTTTTATTAGTTCTTGATTGTATATTTTGATATCTCCATCATATAGAATACTTTTTCCATTTAAGTGTCCACCTGTAATTATAATATTTGATTTTTTACCTATTTTTTCTGCAGCTTTTATTCCATCTTCAAGATTATTAATTTTAATTCCAGATAATTTTTCAGCTTCATTAACATTAGGACATACTAGTATTCCATTTGGAATTAAATATTTTTTTAAATATTTACTATAATTATTATCTGATAAATTACTACCAGAACTTGCTATCATTACAGGATCTATTATAATATTAAGTTCATTTTCAACTATCTTTTCACTTACTAATTTAACAATATCCTTAGAATATAACATTCCAGTTTTTCCATATTTAATTGGGTATTCATTAAGTAAGGAATCAAATTGTAATGATATAAAATCTGTATCTATTTCTTTTATTCCATATACTTTATCTGGATTTTGTGCAGTTAAATTTGTAATAACACAAGTTCCATGTATTCCTAAAGCACTAAATGTTTTAATATCTGTAAGTACCCCTGCTCCACCTGAAGGATCAAGTCCAGCAATTGTAAGTCCAATCATTTTAATCACAAAAAATAGTTTTTTCAAGAGTTAAGTTTAAATTATTTAAATTTATAGTTCTAATTTAAAAATAAAATAGTTTTTAGTAATTTTATAAAAAAAGTTTAAAGAAAATTTTTAATTTTCTTTTTTCCTTTCAACTTCAAGTCTTTCTGGACCATGAACTGATTTAACACTAATTCCTAAAGATCTAAGATATTCTTTAGTTTCTGTTCCATCTCCATGGATTAAAATTTCTCCAAGATCTTCTTTTGTATTAACATCCATTGCCATAAAGAAAGAATCATGAATCATTGGTGTGAAATTGTGTTTATCTGCTTGTTTAACATGTTTTATGAAACTAAAATCACCAAATTTCATTTCAATACTTGATGGTTGTATAATTAATGCATTTGTTCCTCCACCTTTTGAAGGTACTATTACAAACTTCATAAATTTAGTTTGTTCAAGTAACATACTAATATTTGTTTTACCAATAAGAGGAACATCTGAAGGTAGGATTATAACTCTTTTAACTTTATCTTTTAATTCATCCATTGCTTGTGTTAATGCATTGTTTAAATTATTATCTTCATCAGTCTCTTTTTCAGTTATTGTTTTTAAATCAAGATTTTTAGCATAATCAAGTACTTCTGCATCTGAACTTATTATATAAATATCATCAACACAATCTTTTAGAGCACTTGTAACATCTTTAAGCATAGCTTTTAAGAGATTTTCTCTTTCTTCTAAATTTAAAAATGGTGATAATCTTGTTTTTCCATTTGAAAATTTACTTACTGGTATTATTGCATATATTTCATCCATTGTAACACTTCATTAAAATTTATTTAATATGTTTTTGCAATTGAACTTATGTGTTTTGCTTTTTTACCACAGTGAATACAAACAGCTTCTGTATCATCATCAAGTTCTTCACATGAACCAAGTACATCCATATCTGTTTCTTTTTCAATTGCTTTTCCACATTCAGTATCTCCACACCAATAAAATTTAGTGATGTTTCCATCATCTGCTGTAGGTTTTAACTCTTTTTCGTCTTCTACAAATTTTACAGAATCATTAAATTTATCCCATGCTTTTTTGTATAAGTCATTATGTATTGTTTCAAGTTCTTCTTTAATATTATCTGCTAAATTATCATCTATTGTAAGTTCTGATTTTTCACCATTATCTCTTCTTACAATAACAACTTTATTTTCTTTTAAATCTCTTGGTCCAAGTTCTATTCTTAATGGACTACCTTTTTGTTCAATGTCAAAGAATTTTTTACCTGGACGAATGTCTCTATCATCTATTTTTACACGGATATTTAATTCTTCAAGAGTTTCTTTAATCTCATTACATTTAGCAATAACTTCTTCTGCACCTTTTTTAAATAATATAGGAACAATTACTACTTGTGTAGGTGCTACAGTTGGTGGAAGAACAAGTCCTTTTTCATCTCCATGTATTGCAATTGCAGATGCAATTACACGATCTGAAATTCCATAACATGTTTGGTATACATAATCATGAGTTCCTTCTTTATTTTCAAAAGTAATATCAAAGGTTTTTGCAAATGTTTGACCTAAATTATGTACTGTACCAATTTGTAGTGTTTTTCCATCAGGGAAAATAGTATCAAATGCTATTGTGTAATCTGCACCTGGGAATTTATCCCATACTGGTCTATTACTAATTAAGTATGGTATTGCAAGATTATCAAAGATTTCTTTATAAATTTCAATACCTGTTTTTACTTGTTTATCTGACTCTTCTTTTGTAGCATGTGCAGTATGTGCTTCAATGAAACTTGTAATTTCACGAACTCTAATCATAGGTCTTGTATGTTTTGTTTCATATCTAAATGTGTTTACTTTTTGATATATTTTAATTGGAAGGTTTATATGTGATCTAATCCATAATGAAAACATTGGGTAAATTGCAGTTTCACTTGTAGGTCTGAGAGCTAATTGTTCATTTAATTCTTTTTTACCACCATGAGTTACCCAATATACTTCATCTTCAAATCCTTTTACATGTAATCCTTCTTTTGCAAGTTCACTTTCTGGAATTAAAAGAGGAAATAGTGTTTCATCATGTTCTTTATCAAGTAATTTTGTAACATAATTATAATAATTTTTTCTTATTTGAAATCCATAAGGTCTCCAAACACACATACCTTTAATTGGATATCTAGAATCTATAATATCTGCTGTATCTAAGATATTATGAAACCATTTGCTAAAATTTTCCATTAAATCACCATTAATTTTTTGATAATATTTATTTTAAAAATAAGCATTATTTTAAAATAATTTCTTATAAATTATTTTATAATATATTTATTTTCTTTTTTTTAATTAATAAAATATTTGAATATTTAGTTTTTACTTTTTATTTATATTTTTTAATTTTAAAATTATTTTTTTTATTTAGATTACATTTTAGACTTATTTTTATACAATAAATTAAATCTAAACATTTAAATATATTAATATATATTATCTTATATAATAGTTGATTTTATTAAAATTATAATCTTCTTAGATTATTTATTCAAAATTTAGTTTTTTAAAATTTGTTTATTTTAAATTTTAAAATAAATTTTCTCTTAAATTGATTTTAATAAAACCAAAATTATATTATTTTTATAATAATTTACTAGGTGATAATAATGGTTGATTTTGAAACAGTTATTAAAACAAGACGTAGTATAAGACAATATCAGGATAAAGAAGTAGAAGATGAAAAAATTGATAAAATATTACATGCTGCAATGCAAGCACCAGGTAGTAGATTAAATGCAGAACCTTGGGAATTTTTAGTTATTAAAAATAAAGATACTCTTAAAAAATTAGGAGAAATAAAACCTAGAGTTAAAGGTGCACCTCTTGCAATAATACTCATTGCAAATATTGAAAGATCATTTTATAAACAGTCATGGCAACAAGATATGAGTGCAGCAGCAGAAAATATGTTACTTGAAGCTGTTAATTTAAATCTTGGTGGTTTATGGAATGGAGTAGCTCCTTTTGAGGATAAAATGCAAGATATAGCAAATGTAATTGGTATAAATAATGAAAATATTAAACCATTTTGTATTATAACATTAGGTTATCCTGCTGAAGGTTATGAAAATAAATTTATGGATAAATATGATGAAAGCAGAATTCATTATGAAACTTATTAATTAATTTTTATTTTCATTTTTTATTGTTTTTTTTGTTTATTTAGTTTTTATCTTTTTTTTATTTTCATTTTTTATTGTTTTTTTTGTTTATTTAGTTTTTATTTTTTTATTTTTTACTTATTTCTTATCTTTAAGCTTTTTTTATAAATTAAAAAATTAATAAGAAAAATATCTATGATAATTTATTTTTAAAAATTTTTTAATTAATATTTATATTATTTAATTATTTGTTAATTTTTTAATCATTTTTTTGTTCGTTTGTTATAAAATAAATCTTTTTCTTACATTTTGTAATAACAATATTTATATATTATAAATTAGCAATAATTTAATATCATAACAATTGTTATATCACGATTGTTATAAATTTTTTATTAAAATTTTTTAGATTCTTTATCTATCTAATTTTTTTTAAATATTTTTTATAACAATTGTTATTATAATTTTTTTAATGTCTTAGAAAGTTAAATTTCTATAATATTGTTATGTAAATTTAATAAAATTTTTTAAAATATTTTATAACAGTAGTTATAGTTTTTTTTTTAAAATTTAAAATTAAATTTTAGCCTAATACAGATAAATTCAGTGTATTAGGTATTATATTAAAAAGGGATTCAAAATAACTATTAAAATTTTAATTAACTATGGAGAGATAATATGAGTCAAGAAAATCATTTTAATCATAGTAATATGCAATGTAATCAAGGAAATTATAAATTAAGTCCATGTAAAAGACGAAAAATTAAAGAAATTTTAGGTATTGATATTGATCATAAGCCACCTGTACAAGATATAACGCTTGATAAGATAACGAGTCCCAATAGGGAACAAAGAGCTCATGGGACGAATATTTATTATGGTAAAGCATCAAAATTGTTAGATGATGCAATTAATGAAAATGTCCATATTAAAGAAAGGAAATTCCAACAATCTGGTGGTTGTGTTTTAAACTTTTATCTTGCAGTAAGAGTAAGTACTATACGTGATGCAGTTGTTATATTTAATGCACCTGTTGGTTGTTCTTCATCTGCACTTGGTTATAGAGAGCTATTTAGAGGAGTTCCTGAGGAACTTGGAAGACCTGCTCATTATAAATTAAATTGGATGACTACTAATCTCCAACAAGATGATGTAGTATATGGTGCTGGTGAAAAATTAAGAAAAACAATCTTAGAAGCACAGGAAAGATACAATCCTAAAGCTATATTTATACTTACTTCTTGTACTACTGGAATTATTGGTGAAGATATTGAAGGAACTGTTGAAGAAGTTCAACCTGAAGTAGATGCTACTATTGTACCTGTTCATTGTGAAGGTGTAAGAAGTAGACTTGTACAAACAGGTTATGATGCATTTTGGCATGCAGTATTAAAATACTTAGTAAAAGAACCTGAGAAAAAACAAAAAGATTTGGTAAATGTTGCAAGTATGTTATCTTATACTTGGCAGGATAGATTAGAAATTAAAAGATTACTTGGTAAATTAGGTCTTAGAGTTAATTTTATTCCAGAATTTGCAACAGTAGAACAATTTGAGAAATTATCAGAAGCTGCAGTTACTGCACCGATTTGTCCAACATTTACAGATTATTTATCTAGAGGTTTAGAACAAAAATTTGGTGTTCCATATTTCTTATATCCTACACCAACAGGATTTGCTAATACTGATGAATGGTTAAGAAATATAGCTAAATATACAGGTAAAGAAAAAGAAGTTGAAGAATTAATTAAAGAAGAACATGCTAAATGGGAACCTAAATTAAACAATATTAGAAATAAATTTTTAGATATTGCTCGTGAACGTAAAACTGGAGAAAAAGTAAGAGTTTTAGGTGCTTTAGGTCAAGGAAGGCTTGTTTCACAAATGCCTTATTTTGATGAATTAGGTCTTCAAGCACCTGCAGCAATGAGTCAAGATTTTGATGAATTATTAATTGATGAGTTAGCAGATATTATTGAAAGAACTGGTGATTTTAATATTATGGTAAATACTTTCCAAGCTGCAGAACAAGCTAATGTAACATCTAATTTAAAACCAGATTTAACCTTAACTTGTCCATTCCAAGGTGGAAGTTGGAAAAGAGATACTCAAGTTACAAGAATCCATTCTTTAAGAGGAGATCCAGATCCAGCAAGTGCACAAACTGCATATTCTGGTGCTGTAGCATTTGGTGAGTTTTTATTAAAAGCATTCCAAAATAAATCTTATCAAAAAACATTATCTGAAAAATCTAAACCAGCTTATAAAGATTGGTGGTATGAACAAGATAATCCATTGTATTTTGTTGAAGATATTGATGATAATCAAATTGAGCAAAATTCAAAATGAGGAGGTGATAAAATGGTAGAAAACGCAGAAGATAATTTAACAATTTCAGAAAAATATCATGCAAAATCTAATATAGATAGTTTTGAACGTGATTCTGTAGAAGCACCAAGATATGGTTGTGCATTATCTGGAGTATATGGAACAGTTCTTGGACTTAATAATGCAGTACCTATTTTACATTCTGGTGCAGGTTGTGGTGTTGGACACTTATTTGGAACATTATATGCTGGAGGAGAAGCTTGTGGTGCAAATAAAGGAGGTACTGCTACTCCTTGTTCTTGTCTTGTAGAAGAACATGTAATTTTAGGTGGAGAAGAAAAATTAGATAATATTATTGATTCTACAATTAAAGTATCTAATTCAAACTTTTATGTTGTAATCTCTGGTTGTGTTCCTTCATTAATTGGTGATGATGTTGATAGTGTTGTTGATAATTATAAATATCAATATCCAATTATTCATGTAAATGCTCCTGGATTTAAAGCAAATTCTTATGAAGGTTATAATTTGTTTTGGGATTCTTTAATTGATGAGAGTGATATTCTTGAAGAAAAAGAAATAGAAAAAGGAACTGTAAATATCTTAGGAGTAGTTCCTTATAATAATGTTTTTTGGAAAGGAGATCTTTATGAAATTAAAAAAATCTTTAAAGAAATTGGTGTTAAAGCAAATATTATCTTTGGTGAAGGTGATGGTTTAACTAATCTTAAAAATGTTCCAAGTGCTGAACTTAATATTGTTCTTAATCCATGGATTGGAGTAAGAGCTGCAGAAAAATTGCATGATAAATTTGGAACTCCATTTATTACTTTCCCTGGTATACCTATTGGATCAAAACAAACTTCTTCATTTATATATCGTGTAGCAGAACAACTTGATTTAGATATTGATAAAGTTGAAGAATACATTAAAGAGAAAGAAGAATGGTATTATCAATTATTTGAGTATCCTGGAGATGCTATTATTTTATGTCGTCCAAATCAATATTTTGCAGTAGCTGCTGATAGTTCCTATGCAGTAGGCTATACTAAATTTTTAACAAATGAGGTAGGATACCTTCCAGATATTGTACAAATAACAGATAATCCACCTAAAGAGGTTAGACAGAAAATTGTAGATGAAATAAACAATACTTTAGAATCTACTGTAAAACCAGATATTGTATTTGAAGCAGATACATATAAAATTAGGAATAATCTTAAAGACAGACCATTTTCATTTTTACTTTCAAGTTCTCTTGAAGAACCTACTTCACTTGAAGAATTTGGGGCATGTCATATAAATGCTTCATTCCCAATATATGGTAATTCTGTTCTTGTAAATCATTATTCTGGTTATTATGGTGGATTAACTTTATTTGAAGATTTAGTATCTACATTTGTTGGTCCATTGTAAATGGATTTAATGGTGATATAAAGATATCTTAAATTAGATTTATGATTTTTAGTATTACCTTGAGGATTAGTATATAAATTAATTGAATTTAAATAGAATATTTACTTTATAGATTTTAAGTAAATAATTCTACTTTTAAATTATTTAATTAAACAAAACATAAGATTATGGGTTAAATTGTATTGTATACAGTTTAAACTTTTTATATTAATTTAAAATAATTATATAACATTTTAATTTGAAAAAGAAATTATTGGAGTTTTAGATAATATGGGTGTAAAGAAACAAATAGCGATTTATGGAAAAGGAGGAATTGGAAAGTCAACGACAACATCAAATTTATCAGCAGCATTATCTGATTTAGGTTATAGTGTAATGCAAGTAGGTTGTGATCCTAAAAATGATTCTACTACTACATTAAGAAATGGTAAAACAATACCAACAGTTTTAGATACAATTAGACAAAGAAAGAATAATTTTGATGATATTGTTTATGAAGGTTACAATGGTATTTATTGTGTTGAAGCAGGAGGGCCAGAACCGGGTGTAGGATGTGCTGGTAGAGGTATTATTGCAGCTATTGAATTATTAGATAATAATGGAATCATTGAAGATTATGATCCTGATATTATTATTTATGATGTACTTGGAGATGTTGTATGTGGTGGTTTTGCAATGCCTATTCGTAAAGGAGTAGCAGAACAAGTGTATACTGTAACTTCTTCTGATTATATGGCTATATATGCAGTTAACAATTTATTTAAAGGAATTCTTAAATATTCTAATAAAGGTGGAGCATTACTTGGTGGAATTATTGGTAATTCTATTAAAAATGAAACACAAAAAAGAATGATAAATGATTTTAGTGAAAAAACAAAATCTAGTGTAATTGATTTTGTACCAAGATCTTCTACAGTAACTCGTTGTGAACTTGATGGTGTAACAACAATTGAAGGAGCTCCTGATTCAGCTCAAGCTGATGTATATAGGCAATTAGCAAGAGATGTAGTAAATAATAAAAAGAAAATTAAACCTGAACCATTTTATGGTGATGATTTATCTGAATGGGCTTCAGGTTGGATTCATGAATTACTTGCTAATGATATTATTGAACGTGATAATATTCAAAAAGAAGGTTCTGGAATATAATTTTATTATTAAAATTTATATTCTTTTTTTAATTATTTTCTCTTTTTTTAGATAATTATTATTTTTTGATATTAGTTTATTTTTGGTTTTTTTCTCTTTTTTTAGATAATTATTATTTTTTGATATTAGTTTATTTTTGGTTTTTTTCTCTTTTTTTAGATAATTATTATTTTTTGATATTAGTTTATTTTTGGTTTTTTTCTCTTTTTTTAGATAATTATTATTTTTTGATATTAGTTTATTTTTGGTTTTAAATTGTATAATTTTGATATTTATTAAAAAAATTAAAAGATAGCTATTTTTAATAATAATTTTATCTTAATTCAAAGAAAAAAGATTATTAATTAATAAAATTTATTATGTTTTTTAATTTTTTGGTTAGGTTCGTATTTATAATATAAAAATAGAAAAACATTTTTTTAAAATTTTTCTATATTAAATTTTATCATAATCAAAAATTATTTTATTAAGATTAAAAAAATATATAAATAAATATTATTTTTATAATAATTTTTAAATTATCTTTTTATATTGGTGAAATAATGGATTCTAAAACTATTCAAATGCCTAGAGAAGTACATATTGGACCTGATGTCATTTATGAAACAGGTGAAATTTCTAAAAATTTACGGCTTCCTGGTGAACCTTTGGTTGTTACAGGTTATAAAACCTTGAACATTGCTGGTAAATTAGTTTATGATAGTTTAGAAGATGCTGGATTTAATCCAGATATTATTCAAGTTAAAGGAGCTACTGAAGAATCAGTTAAACAAGTTGAAAATAAATTAACAGATAATTCATTTGTTCTAGGTGTTGGTGGTGGAAAAGTTATTGATGTTGCTAAGATGGCATCTACAAATAATAATTCTTATTTTATTTCAATACCAACTACTGCTTCTCATGATGGTATTGCTTCACCAATGGCTTCTATTAAAAATGAAAAGGGTTCTGTTTCTAAGAAAGCACAAGCACCTATGGCTTTAATTGCAGATTCTGAAATTATTAAAAATGCACCATTTAGATTTTTAGCATCTGGCTGTGCAGATATAGTTTCTAATTATACTGCAGTTAAAGATTGGCGTCTTGCTAAAAGGCTTCAAAATGTAAGTTTTTCAGAATCTGCTGCAGCATTGTCTTTAATGACTGCAAAATTAATTATTGATTCATCAGATAGTATTAAAGAAGGTTTAGAATTAAGTGCTAGACTTGTTGTTAAGATGTTATTTAGTAGTGGTATGGCAATAAGTATTGCAGGTTCAAGTAGGCCTGCAAGTGGTTCTGAACATTTATTTTCACATGCACTTGATAAGGTTGCTAAAAAACCAGCATTACATGGTGAACAATGTGGTATTGGTACAATTATGATGATGAATCTTCATGGTGGAGATTGGAAATTTATTAAAAATGCTCTTGAAAGTATGAAAGCACCGACAACATGTTATGATATTGGTATTGATCCAGAAGATATTATTGATGCATTAACTATGGCTCATACAATTAGACCAGAGAGATATACAATACTTGGAGATAGAGGTTTATCAAGAGAAGCTGCTTATCAATTAGCAATTAAAACAGGAGTAATATAGGAGAAATTTTTATGATAACATTAGTAGGTAAAGATTTTGCAAAAGAAGGAACAAAATTTATATTTTATGGTCCTGCAGAAGCTTGTAAAAATTGTAGATATAAAGCATCATGTGTAGACTCTTTAGAAGAAAATAGATTATATGAAATAATATCAGTAAGACATAATTCTCAAAAATGTCCTTTACATGCTGAAAAAGAGGTATTTCCTGTTGAAGTTCAAAGAGCTGATGTTAACATTTTATTTAATTCTAAAAATGTTTATGAAGGATCAACTATAGTGTATAATACTCCTGAATGTGATGAATATTGTGAATATCATGATTTATGTTTCCCTGAAGGTTTATTAGATAATGATAAATGTATTATTATTAAAGATTATGGTAAATTTGAAGGAAAATGTAAAAAAGGATATAAATTAAATAAATTAGATGTTAATTTTGTTGAATAAATTATCTTAATTTAAATTTTATATTAAATATTATTTTTTGGTGTAATTATGAATCTTAAACAAGAAGTAGGTTATAAAGCTGCTGAAGAAGTAAAAGATGGTCAAATTTTAGGTTTTGGTACTGGTTCTACTACTAAATATTTCATTGATAAAGTAGGTATGAGAGTTAAAGAAGAAGGTATTGAAGTTATGGCGATTCCAACATCTTATCAATCTGTATTACTTGCTCAAGAATGGAATATCCCATTAACTACCCTTGATGAACATTCTATTGATTTAGCTGTTGATGGTGCTGATGAAATTGATCCACAATTAAATTTAATCAAAGGTGGTGGAGCAGCACATACTATGGAAAAAATTGTAGATTATTCTGCTGATGAACTTATTATTATTGCACATGATTCTAAATATGTTGATCAATTAGGTGCTTTTCCAGTTCCTGTAGAAGTTATTCCTAAAGCAAAAACTATTGTTTCAAATACTCTTAAAGACTTAGGTGCATCTCCTAAACTTAGAATGGCAGTTAATAAAGATGGTCCTGTAATAACTGATAATGGAAACTTTATTATTGATGCTAAATTTGATGAAATTTTATCTCCAGTAGATTTAGAAATTGAATTGAACACTATTCCAGGTGTAGTTGAAAATGGTATTTTCACTGAAATGGTAGATAAAGTTCTTCTTGGTACTGAAGATGGAGTTAAAGAATTAAAACCTTGATTATTATTTTTCTTAAGATACTATGATACCTTATGATTTACAATATAAAATAAATAAATGTTTAATATTTGTTGGAATAATTATTGTAGTTTATTCTGTTTTATGGATTCTTGTAGTTCTTGGTTATATTCCTCAAATAGTTGTTGCTTTATTCCCACAAATAGGTTTACTTATTATTGGTTTATTTATTATTTATATGGCTTATATGGCTAATAAGAAATTATAATTTTCTTATTTTTACTTTATTTTTATTGTTTTTTTTTTAATTTTTTTAAGTATTTTTTAATTATTTAAAATCCCTCTATTTTTTGATTATTTTTTTAGATTTGGTTTTTTAATCTTAGAGTTTCTATTTTTTGATTATTTTTTTTATATTTGGTTTTTAAGGGTTAAGGTTTCTAATTTTTTAATTAAACTTTTTTAGATTTAGTTTTTAAGTGTTAAAGTCTATATTTTTGATAAACCTTTTTAGATTTAATCTTTAAATATTAAAATACTTTAAATTTTTATATTAAAATCAATAGACTTATTTTTTTTAAAATTAGTTTTTTTAATAAATATTTTTTTTATTAAACAATTTTTGAATCTTAAAATTAGTATTGGTTAAATTTTATATTATAAATTTTTAAAATTAGTATTTTATTTAAATTTATAATTTACTTTTATTTGGTTTTATATTTTAAAAATTAGTATTTTATTTCATTAAGTTTTTGAACTTTTAAATAAGCAAAATTCAATAAAAAAAGAAAAAGTAAAGAATTGGATTTAATCAAATTTTTTACTTACTTCATCTACAGCAAGTACTAATGGGTCAATAACCATTGATACTGGAGGTGCATAAGCAAATTCCATGTTACTTAAATCATAACAACTTAATCCTTCAGTAATAGCAAGGGTCATTGTATCAATTCTTTCTGCTACACGTTCTTCAGCAATTATTTGACAACCAATGATTTTACTATCTGCATCACAGATAACTTTAATATCCATAGGTTTTGCATTTGGATAATATCTTGCTCTTGTAAATGCTTCAATTTTTTCAGAAACAGTTTTAATATTGTTTTGTTGTGCAAAACTTGTGGTTAAACCTACAGCACCAAATTCTAATTTACCTACTTTAGTAACCATTGAGTTTAATACTGGATTAAATTTAGATTTTTTACCTGCAATGGTTCTTGCACATGTTTTTGCTTGACGTACTGCAGTAGTACCAAGTTGTGAGATTGTGTTTGATTTTAAGATTGCATCATATGATTCTACACAGTCACCTACAGCATAAACATCTTTAACTGAGGTTTCCATATTTTCATTTACTTGAATAGCCCATCTTCCAATTTCACATCCAAGTTTTTCAGCAATGTTAAGTTCTGCTCTTACACCAGTAGCAAGGATAACCATTTCAGTAGGAACTTCTTCAGTACCATCAACAACTACTGCTTCAACTTTTTTATCACCTTTGATTTCAGTAATTGGTTTACCTAAAACTATGTTAAGTCCTTCACTTCTTAAATATTCTGTAACAATTTCTGCCATGTCACTATCAAGAGATTTTGGTACGATTTGAGGTAACATTTCATTTAATGTTACATTTAATCCCATTTTTTTAAATGCATATGCTATTTCAATTCCAATAAGACCTGCACCAGTAACAACAACATTCTCACAATTTTCAGCCCATTTTTGAACTTTAATACCATCGTGGATGTTTCTTATTTTAAATACACCATCAAGATCATTACCTTTAATTGGTGGTACAAATGAATTTCCACCTGTTGCAAGAACAAGTTTATCATATTTCATAGTTTTAACTTCACCATTTTCATCGGTGTAAGTTATTTCTTTTTTATCTTTATCTGCATCAGTAACTTCACAATTAGTTAAAACTTCAATATCATCTTTTTTATAATCTTCTGGTGTTTTCATTACAATATCATCAAAAGATTCAATTGTGTGTCCTAATACATAAGGTATTGCACATGGGGAATATGCAATGTAGTTATCACGGGTGATAACAGTTATTTCAATGTCATTATCTAACTTTCTAAGGTTAGAAGCTGTTGGCATTCCTCCAGCTCCTCCTCCTATAATTACTACTTTCATTCTTCTTACATCCTTTAATAATTAAATAAAACTAGTTTATTATATTAGTTTCTATATGGATTATATTATATAACTATTATTATTTATTTAGTTTTTTTACTATTAAATTCATTTTATCTTATTTTTTATTAGGTGTTTTAATATTTTTAATTTAATATATTCTTTTTAAATTTTTTATTAATTTTTATAGTGTTTTTTCTATTTTTATAAATTTTTTTTAGAGTTTTTAAAAATATTTATTCTTTTATTTTTTTAAATTACCTTCATTTTTTTAATAAAATTTTATTCATTTTTTGGCTTTGTTGAAATCCTCAAAATCTTTTGAATAAACTTTCTTAAAATTGATTTTCAAGTATTAACTATGTTTAAGTTTTTATAAAAAATAAGATTTCAAATACATAAATTTTTTTTATATTTTTAGAAAATCACTTATAAAATTTTAAATATAATGTTTTAATAATTTATTAATAGTTAGCTTATACTTATCAATTGATTTTAAAAATTGAATTTTAATCTTATAAGCTCAAATATGAATTAATCAAAAATATTTTTTGAGGTTAAATAATGGTTAGTGTTAACTTAGAAGCTAAAAAAACTGTAGATGAAATGATTGATAAAGCAGATGCTTTAAAAATTGCTGTTTCTAAATTAGATAATGGTGCTACAATTCTTGATTGTGGTGTAAATGTTGAAGGAAGCTTTAAAGCAGGTGAATTATATACTAAAGTATGTCTTGGTGGACTTGCTGATGTAGGTATTTCTATTCCTGGTGATTTAAGTGAAAAATTTGCACTTCCTTCTGTAAAAATCAAAACTGACTTCCCATCTATCTCAACTTTAGGTTCTCAAAAAGCAGGATGGTCTGTATCTGTTGGAGATTTCTTTGCATTAGGTTCAGGTCCTGCAAGAGCATTATCTCTTAAACCTGCAGAAACTTATGATGAAATTGATTATAAAGATGAAGAAGCAGATTTAGCTATTTTAACTTTAGAAGCTGATGTCTTACCTGGTGAAGATGTTGCTCAATATATTGCAGATGAATGTGGTGTAGATGTAGCAAATGTTTATTTACTTGTTGCTCCTACTTCTTCTCTCGTTGGTTCTATTCAAATTGCTGGAAGAGTTGTTGAAAATGGAACTTATAAAATGTTAGAATTCATTAAATTTGATGTTAAAAAAGTTAAACATGCAGCTGGAATTGCACCTATTGCACCTGTAGATCCAGATGGATTAAAAGCTATGGGTAAAACAAATGATGCAGTTTTATTCGGTGGAAGAACTTATTACTATATTGAATCTGAAGAAGGAGACGATATTGAAGCTGTTGCAAAACAAATTCCATCATCTGCAGCTGATGGATATGGAAAACCATTCTTTGATACCTTTAAAGAAGCAGGATTTGACTTCTATAAAATCGATAAAGGAATGTTTGCACCTGCTGAAGTAGTAATTAATGATTTAACTACTGGTAAAACTTATAAAGAAGGATTTGTTAACGCAGAATTACTTAAAAAATCCTTTGGTGTAGATAACTAAGTTTTTTACTAATTCAATAAATTAGTTTTTTAACTAATTTATTTTTTATAATTTCTATTTTTTCTCTATTTTACATTATTTTAAACTATTTTTATTGAGATTTTTTTCTAAAATCATTTATTTAAATTTTAATCTTGTATTATAAATATCATTATTTATTAAAACATTTAAATTTTTGAATTAATTATTTATTTTAGATTAATTATATATTATTAATGATAATATAATTTAATTATTATATTATTTAAAATGGTTAGGAGTGTGTATTTATGAAAGTTATTGGTATTCAAGCTAGTCCAAGGAAAAATGGAAACTGTGATATTTTAATGGATGAAGTTTTAAAAGCTGCTGAAGAAAATGGTGCAGAAACTACTAAATATTACTTAGATGATTATAAAATTGAACCTTGTCATGCATGTTGCTCATGTGGTGATGGTGTTGACTGTGTTACTGATGATGATTGTAATGAACTTCTTAATGCTAGTTTAGATGCAGATGTTCTAGTATTTTCAACTCCAATTTATTATGGTCAAATGACTGCTCAAGGTAAATTGTTTACAGATAGATTTTATTCAGTAAGTAGAAATCCACAAAAAACTTTTGAAGGTAAAAAAGCAGTTTTAATCTTTACTCATGGTGCTCCTACTGGAACCTATGAAGAATATATTGATCTTACTAAAAAATCTCCATTTGGACATATGGGATTTGATATTGTTGATACTATTTCTATTGGAGGACTTGAAGAACAAGGTGCTGTAAAAGATTTAGATGATGTTATGTCTAAAGCTAAAGAAATAGGTAGTAATTTATAATGTATTTAGTTTTAAATTAGTAATTTAATTTTACTAATTTTATTATTTTTAATGACTATAATTATTGGTGTTAATATGATTATAAAAGATGGATTAATTATTAATTCCAGATGTAAATTTCAAATTATAGATATAAGTCCTTATATTAATGATAAAATTAGAAATCATGCTATTGATTCTGGGATAATTAATATATTTACAAAACATACAACTTCTGCAATTGTTATTAATGAGAATGAAGCAGGTTTAGGTACAGATATTCAAAATATTTTATATGATTTAATTCCTGAAGGTAATGGTTATAGTCATGATGTTATAGATCATAATGCAGATTCTCATCTTAAATCTTTATTATTAAGTCCTTCAGAGACTGTTCCAATTAAAGAGGGAAAAATGGATCTTGGAACATGGCAATCTGTATTTTTTATTGAACTTGATGGCCCTCGTTCTAGAAGAAAAATTGATTTAACAATAATTGGTGAATAATTTAATTATTTTTATTAAATTATATTTTGAATTTTAAAAATAGTATTTTTATAGTTTATTCTAATTTATATTTTTTATTTATTAGTTTTGATTTAAGTGATTGAATATTCTTATTTTTTTAATTTATATTTTATTTGTCTTATTTTTGATATACTATTTAAAGTTGAATAATTTTACTTTTAATTTATATAGTATTTAAATGATTGAATAATATTATTTTAATTTATTATATAAAATTAGTATTTTTTCTAAATATTATTTGATTCTTAAATTTAATAATTTCTAAAAATAATAAAAATATTAAAATATGATAAGTTAAATTATTTATTAATAATTTAAGCTTATCTTAAATGTTTATTTAGTATATTCTAATTTTTGAAGTAGTTGTTTTATCTGGGTAAGCACCAGTACCAACAAATTTAGTGGTTACAGTATATGTTCCTCTTTTATTTATTGAAACTTTAACACTTGCAACACCATTTGAATTAGTTTTTCCAGTATAAGTTTTTCCATTTACAGTTATAGTAACTTTTTTATTTGCTACATTTACATATTTTTTATTAATATTTGTAGCTTTTAATGAAATAGATATTACTTTGGATTTTGCACTTAATTTGTATTGTTTGTATGGAACAGTTAAAGATACTGCTTTTTTATCAATATGTATTTTTGAAACAACAAAACTACCATTGTATTGGTCGTCACCTAAATAAGATATTGCAAAGGTATAATCTCCAGCCCAAGCAAGGTTAATTTGTAATCTTGCAACACCATTTGCATCAGTAGTTAAATTATATACTACACCATTAAATCCAATTTGAACAGGTTTATTTCCTAAAGTTTTATTGTTTTGATCTTTAAGAGTAACACTGAAGTATCCTCCTCTTTCACCACTATAGAAGTCAACAGCAGTTTGATTGAATTCTTTTGGTGCAACAATGGTAGTGTTTAATTTAGTATTATATTCACTATCACTAAATGTTCCATTATTACTGTTTATAGTTGTTGAATCACCAGTTACAATTTTATATGTAAATGTTGGTGGCATAGGTATAAATTTTAATCCACTAAAGTCATCATTTCCGCCAATAGTAATATTAGAGTATCCACTAGCAAGCATATATCCAATCATTGTGTTGTTTGTAAAATTATTATAATTACTTTTAATATCAGCTGATCCAAAACAAGTAATTCCAATTGAACAATGATTTAATGTATTATTTTCACAGATATGACCACGAGAATGCATTAAGTAAATACCTTCCTGAGCATTGTATACTGTATTATTAATAACTATACAATTAGGTCCAGTTCCATGTCTTACATCAATACCATGGTTGTATGGGTTAATTATTATGTTGTTTTTAATTAAGGTATTAGCAGAACCAAATGATTCAATTCCACCATCTAAAACATTTGAAACTGTGTTATTTTCAACTGTAGTATTGTGGTTAGGAGCACTAAATGCACTAGTTACAAATATTCCATATCTTCCACCACTAACTGTGTTATTTATAAATTTAACATTAGTGGTATTGTATATAATTACATTTGATTGAGTACTAGCAATTATTCCACCATCATTATTAGTTTTAGTACTTGTACTTAATTTTGAATTATCTACAACAAAATTAAATCCATTGATTATAGTATTATTACAATTTTCAATATAAAAAATTCCATTATATGTACCTGCAGGATTTACAATTGAACTTCTGCCTTTTGTAGGTACTCCCGTTAATGTAGCACCATTACCATTTAATGTAAGAGTTTTATTTATAACTAAATTTGTATTTTCATAAGTTCCATTAGCAAAATTAATGATATCTCCATCTTTTGCATTATCTATTTTACCTTGTATATCTGTATTACTCATAGAGTTATCAATATTAATTGTTGTTGCTGTCTTAGTGTTATCATCAGTTACAATACTTGAAGAGTTATCTATATTTTGAACACTTAAAGAATTAGAATCACTAATTGTTGTATCATTACTTGATGTTGCAGCACTTACACATCCAATAGTTATGATAACAAATAAAATTAATACAGAAAAAATAATTTTTTTACTATTTTTCATTATTACACCTTATTCGTATAAAATTAATTTTATTTATTAAATGTAATGATTTTTTAGTATAAAATGATTTAAACAAAATTTATATTTATCTATTAATTTAAAAGTTTTATTTTTTAATATAATGGTATATAGGAATATATTTATTAAAATAATTGGATAAATTTATGTTAAATTATATTTTATACTAAAATAAAATTTTAATTAAATTATAAATCGTTATATTATTATTTACTTGTCTAAATAATTAATATAATCTATTTGTTTATTAAAATTTATATATCGAATTACATTTAATGTTATTCTATAAATTTTTCATAATATAAAAATCTTTTTACTTTAAAATTTTTAGAATTATATTTAATCACTTTCTCTGTATTTTTAATTATTATAAATATATTAACAATCTTTATATTTTTAAAAAATCTTTTTTATTACTTTTATAATAAAATTTATATATTCTTTTTTCTATATATCATAATAATTAAAATTTGTTTATTAATTTTAGTGGGAATAAATAGGTCCATTTATATTTATTTTCATATCATAATTCTAATTTAATAAATTTTAATTATATTGTATTTTATGGATAAATACGATATTTTATATTTTAAATTTAATTAAATATGATTATTTTTTATTTAAATTTAAAAAATAATTTTTAATATTATTAATAACTCTATTAATTATTTTTTAATAGTTTATAGTAGTATTTAAAATTTAATATCGTGATATTTAATAAAATACATTAAATTTACAGTTGGTTATTATGGATTTAACTAAGGAAAAATCTTTTAATGCTCATATTTTTATGAATATAATCATAATATCATTGGTTATTATTTTAAGTTTTTGTTTAATTACATCTGTATCTGCAGCTAGTAATAACTCTACAAATACTTATCTAAATAACACATCTTATACTCATATTGTAACATCAAATATGTCTAATAATGAGATTCAAAGTGTTATTGATAATGCAAATAATGGAGATACTGTAAAATTCAACAGTAAAAAATATAATAATGTGTCTTTAATAATAAATAAAAAATTAAACATTATTACTACAGTTAGAACTGTATTAGAAAGTTCTAATATTATTTCTAATAGGGCTAAATCACTTAATATAAAAAACAGTTTTGGTTTTTATTTTACATCTAATAGTTCTGGTTCTACTCTTAAAGGTTTTACATTAACAGGTAATCCTGATTATCAGATTATAGTTAATGGTGCTAATAATTTAAATATTGAGAATAACACAATTTCTAGTGGAAAAAATGGTATTTATATAAATAATACTAAAAAGTCTAAAATTTTATCAAATAATATTTCTAAAGTTCAGATTAATGGTATAAGTGCATATAATACTCATTCAACCACTTTTAAAAATAATAGTGCTTCACATAATGGTGAAGATGGTGTTTATTTCTTTAATATTGAAAATTCTTATATTGGATATAATGATTTTTCTAATAATGATTTAAATGGTATTGAATTAGCAGGTATTACTAATAATAATACTATTATTCACAATCATTTAAGAAATAATATTAATAATCTTTTTATTAATTCTACTTCTCATATGGATAAAGTTACTAAAAATACTATTACTGGAGCAAGAATGAGTCCTAAAGCTAGGTATGATTATGATATGACTGGAATGGGTGTATTATTTGGTGATAGTTATAAATCTAGTACTAAAGATACTGGAATATATATTGGATACAATACTATGGGCTTTAATGCTCAATTTGATGCTAAAAACCATATGACTTTACCAATATTTAAATTAGGTGATAATTATTATGTTACTAATGATGGTAGTTTAGCTAGAGCACATTTATGTCCATTTTTACTTGGTGGTGAACTTGGTTGGGAAAATACTGGTTATTTAAGATTAGGATTTACTCAAAAAGGAAACCAAATTATTGGTAAATTATATGATAAAAATGGTAATGTTGTTGAAGCAGGAGATTTTAATATAGATCAAGTATCAGTAGATGGTAATAATGTAGGTTCTGCATCTTATCAAAATGGAAAAGTTGTTATTAATGCTGGAAAAGATGGTTCTAATGTTAAAATTGTTAGTAATGGTAGAACATTATTTGAAGGTATTGTAAAAGCTTTAAATTCTGATAAATCAGGACAAGATAATTCAAAACAATCACAAGGTTCTGGTGATTCAAAATTAGATAAAAATAATCTTGTTAATGGTGGAGGATCTTTAAATAAAACCAGTAATAGTATTATTGCATCTCTTGCTAATAAAAATTCAGGTAAAGGTTCTGGTTTAGGTTCTTTATTTGGTGCTGGTAATAGTAATACTAAAGTAAATGGTACTGGTGTTTCTTCTGGTGCTTATAGTGGAACTTCAAATAATGGACTTGGTACTGCTGGAGAAAATGGTCAAGGAGGATCTACTGTAAGTCAAGGTTCTGCTAGTTCTCCTAAAGCATATGAAATTGCTACTCAAAAAGCTGCAAGTAAATTATCTTCAGATAACACACGTAACCTTGCAGTATTAGCTATTTTCGCTTTAATGTTATTATTTGTTATTGGATATAAACGTAGAAACAAAGATGATGATAATGATGATTATTAATTAAAAATTTATTTTTCTTTTTTTATTTTTTATATTTCTAAATTTTTAGTTTTTTTTATATCGTTTTTTAAAATTAGTAAATAAAATGAGTATTTAATGAATATTGTATTTTAAAATTAAATAATAAAATTAGGTAATTTAAATAAATAAGTTTTTAAAATTAAAAATTAAAGGAGATTAATTAATCTCTTAAGAATTCAATTTCAAAAGCAATTACTGGATATTCTAAATTGAAGTTTGTAATAACTTCTGGTGAAATTTCACCAAATACACCTTCAATATCTCCATGTTTAGAACTTCCTTTAACTGAAGCTACTCTTCCTTTAATAAAACTTGGATTATCTGATTCAGAAATTTCCATTGTATATCCAAGGTTAGATAATACACTATCAGTTATAGATTTAATCTCAGTAAAGTTAGCATTGGAGTGGCAGACTACTGCTGCTAATTTTTTACCTAAGTGTGTATTAAATTCACTTGAATCATCAAGGTATATTACATCACCAATTTCAAATAATTTTTGAGGTAAATCTTCTGCTTTATTATCTTCTAAGAATTCCATTAATGCATTAAGAAGACTAGTTCGTATCATAGTTCCTTCAACACTAATTGGTCTTGCAACTTGAACATGTTCTGTTTCTTTTTGTAACATTTTTTTATAATGTGATTCTTCATTAGTAAGCATTAAACTCATTATTTCATCAAATCCAAGACCTATCATAAGTTCACGAATAGTTTTTTCAGATTTAAACCAATCATGTTCATATGCTACTGTGTTGATATCTGGAAGTGTACTTGGTATTTTTTTAATACAATATTGGATAGCAATATTTTCAATAATATCTACTTCATGTAAAATATCTATTCTAAATGGTGGAATTTGAACCTTAATTTCATTATCATTTAATATCTCTGCACCAAATCTTGCTTTTTCAAGTAATCTTTTTACTTCTTTTGCATCAAGGCAAGTTCCACCAATAAGTTCATTGGTTTTATTAACATGTACTAATGATTCTTTTGGACTTAAATCAGGAGTTGTTATTGTTTTATCTTCATAAACCATTTCCATACTTTTAACTTTTCCTCCAACTTCTGCAAATGAAGAACAAATGATGTTTAATGATTGTTCTACTGCTTTTTTATCTGTACCAGTTACATCTACAATAACAGTATTAGTATCTTCAGTAAGTTTTGTAAGTTCACTATTAATAATTGGAGGCATACTCATAGTTTGATTATTATTATCAAGAATCATTGGATATTTATCAAATCCTTCAAGAAGATGTGCATATTTTTTACCTTTATCATGTTCTTTTAAGATTTCTTTAGGACTAAGTTCTTTATCCATCTCAAGAGGTATAAATGAATGTTCATCTTTAGATGTTGCAATATATTTATAATCTCCAGATACTACATCTGCATTGTGGATACCTATTGCTACTTTTTTCCTGTCACGACCAATTACCCAATGAAGGTTTTCTTGGAAATCCATAATATATTTAATTTTATTTCCTGTAAAATCTACATTTTCAATTTTAGCAAAAGCAATATATGGTCTTATTTTTTCAACTTCTTTTGAAATATATACTTTTTCTCCAGAAGGTTCTACAGTATAATTTGGAAGTCCAGTTTCTTGTGATAGGAATCCTTTAAGTGATCTTGAAACTCCTTCTATTGAAAGGTTATCTGGACGATTTGGGAAAAATTCAACTTTAATTTCTTTATCATTAAAGTCTTCAATATCACTACCCATCATAGGTAAAATATTAATAAGTTTTTCTTGTTCTAAATTAATTCCTAAATCTTTTAAATCTTGATATTCGAATGTAATAACTGGCATTAATATTATCTCCAATTGTAATTTTTGATAATTAAACTTTTAAAATTAAAATAAGTATTATTAAAGAACTTATTTTTATTAAGAAATAATTTTTAAAATTCTATGTTTTAGTAAATTTTTATTAATTACTGATTTTATAGAAAACATATAATTTTTATTAGTTAAAAGTTTTTAATGTATTGGTTTTAGAAACCAAATATTAAGATGAAGAATAATGATTCTATTACAAAGTGTAAAGCTCTATGTTCAACAGTGCCCATACCTCTAATAAATATTGAATGGGTTAAATCAATAAATAAATGTATTAATGCTGCTAAAAATCCAATTTCAATATTTAAGAAAACTATTGAAATTACAATAAAGTGGAATAATGCTTCAAGTAATTCATGTACTAACCATGCTTGGACATTACTTTTTGTTGTGAGGTGAAGTATTCCACCAAATACAATGTAAAAATCACTAAAAATGTTCCAAGTTAGTTGGCCATGAACTATATCACTTATTGCAAGTGCAACAGCAACATAAAACCATAATAATTGCATTTTTATTCTCCATGTTTTATTAAAAATAATAAATATATAATATTAGTTTATTTATATTAATTATATTAATTAAATATTTATCTATTATTAATTATATATTAATAATATGAATAATTTTTATTCAAGTTTTTAGATTTGAAATTTAAACATATACTTTATTAGCTATTTTTTTAAAATTAAAATTTTAGCTATTTTATATTGTGTTTTAATTTTTGTTTTAAATAATTTATTAATATAATAAATTAATTATATTAATTTTGAAAATATATTATAAGTGTATGTTAAATTAGGTTTTTAGAAATTTTAGGTATTGATTAATATAATTATTTTTTTATAACTTTAATACTTAAGTACTAAAGACTACTTTTTATTTATTATTAATTTTATCAAAAATTTCGCATGGAGAAAATATGTCAGAAAAAGATATACCAAAAGATTATGACCATAATAAGGAAGAGTTATGGCAGAAAAAATGGCAAGATGATAAAATTTATAAATATATTGGTGATGGAACAAGACCAAGATATATTATAGATACTCCTCCACCATATCCAACAGGATCTATACATTTAGGTCATGTATTAAATTGGGTATACATTGATATGAATGCAAGGTATAGAAGATTAAAAGGATATGATGTATTATTCCCTCAAGGATGGGATTGTCATGGACTTCCTACTGAAGTTAAGGTTGAAGAACTTCATAATATTAAGAAAAATGATGTTTCTAGAGCAGAATTTAGGGATATGTGTATTGACTTAACCACTAAAAATATTGCTCTTATGAAAAAACAAATGTTATCTCTTGGTTTCTCTCAGGATTGGGATAGAGAATTTGTTACTATGACTCCAGAATATAGGAAAAGAACTCAATATTCATTTTTAAAAATGTATAATCAAGGGTTAATTTATAGAGGTATTCACCCTGTATATTGGTGTCCTAGATGTGAAACTGCTATTGCTTTTGCTGAAGTAGAATATGCAGAAAATAAATCTCATTTAAATTATGTTAATTTTCCACCAGCTGATCTTTCAGCTGTAGAAGAATTCCCTAAAGATAATTCTTATATAAGGCCAGATGGTCACAATGCAGATCCTAAGGAAAGTGGAATTTTAATTGCAACTTCTAGACCTGAGTTAATGTCTGCTTGTGTTGCAGTTGTTATTCATCCTGATGATGAAAGGTATAATCATCTTTTAGGTAAATATGTAGAAGTACCTTTAACTTCTCAAAAAGTAAAAATCATTGCAGATGAAGAAGTAGATCCTGAATTTGGTACTGGTGCTGTAATGGTATGTACTTTTGGTGATAAGACTGATGTAAGTTGGGTAAATAAATATGACCTTGAAGTTATTGAAGCTATTACAGAACAAGGTTTACTTACTTCTGCAGCAGGTAGATATGAAGGTATGACTTTAAAAGATGCTAAAGAAGCAACTATTAAAGATCTTAAAGAAGAAGGTTATCTTTTAAAACAAGAAGATCTTGATCAAAATGTTGGACAATGTTGGAGATGTAAAACACCTATTGAAATTTTAGTTAAAAAACAATGGTTTGTTGCAGTTAGAAAACTTATTAGTCAAGTTAAAGAAGCTTCTAATGAAATGAATTGGATGCCTAAACATATGGAATCTAGGCTTTTAAATTGGGCAGATTCTATGGAATGGGATTGGTGTATTTCAAGACAAAGATTATTTGCAACACCTATACCTGTATGGTATTGTAAAAATTGTGGTAAGATAATTTTACCTGATGAAGATCAATTACCAGTAGATCCTACTGTAGATAAACCAAAACATCCATGTGAATGTGGTTGTAATGAATTTATTGGTGAAACTGATGTTTTAGATACTTGGATGGATAGTTCTATTTCTCCATTATCTATTGCAGGATGGCCTGATCCATCATATGTAAATGATTTCCCTGCAAGTATTCGTCCACAAGGACACGATATTATTCGTACATGGACATTTTATACAATTCTCAGATGTTTAGCATTAACTGGTAAAAAACCATGGGATGATGTTGTTATTAATGGTATGGTCTTTGGTGAAGATGGATTTAAAATGAGTAAATCTAGAGGAAATGTTATTGCACCTGATGATGTAATTAAAGAGTATGGTGCAGATCCATTAAGAACTTGGGCTGCAAATAGTCTTCCAGGTTCTGATGTAGCATTTGCATGGAAAGATATTAAACATGGTTACAAATTCTTACGTAAATTCTGGAATGCATTTAGATTCATTAGTATGCATATATTTTCAGAGGATGATTTATCTGATGAAAAAACTATTATATCAAATCTTAATCCTATGGATAAATGGATTTTAGCTAAATTTACAAATTTAAACAGAACTGTTGATGAAGCATTTTCTAAATATGAATTCGCAAAAACTATTACAAGTATTGAACAATTTGTATGGCATGATTTCTGTGATGAATATATTGAAGCTGTAAAATACAGATTATATGATGATAGTGTATCAGATGAATCACGTATTGCTGCTAAATATACTCTTAGATATGTTGTAGAAAATACTCTTAAAATTTTATCTCCTATTGCTCCATTCTTTACAGAAGAAGTATATCAACACTTTGAAGATTCAAGTATTCATACCTCTTCATGGCCAGAAATTATTAAAGAATTTGATGATAATGATTTCATGGTAAATGGAGATTCTGCTATTGAAATAATTGATGAAGTAAGAAGATTTAAATCAGCTAATAAAATAGCATTAAATGCACCTCTTACTAAAGTCAATATTTACACTTCTGATTTATCAGATATTTGTAATACTTTTAAAGAAGATATTGCAGGTACTTTAAAAATTAATGAATTAAATGTTTTATCTGGTAAACCAGATATTCATGAAAAAGTTATTGAAGTAGAACCAGTAATGAGTAAAATTGGACCAGAGTTCAAATCTGATGCAGGTAAAGTAGTTGGTTATGTTAAATCTAACTCTGTTGAAGATATTGCAGATGAACTTTCAGAAAACAATAAACTTAATATTGGTGAGTTAGAAGTTCCTAAAGATTACTTTAATCTTAAAACAGAAGTGGTTGGAGCTTCTGGTGAAAAAGTAGATATTTTCCAATCTGAAGATTTAGATGTTATTTTAGAAGTTATTAGATAAATAACTTCTAATTTATTTTAATTTTTGTATTGTTTAATATTTTTTTCTTGTTTTTTGTGTTTTTGTATTGTTTTAGTGTTTTTTTCTTTTTTATGTTTATTTTTTTAAATATTTGCTTATTTTCTAGCTATTTTATGTTTTAATATATTAATTATTTATACTCTTTTAACTAATTTTTATTACTTTTTAAGTTTTATAAAAACAGAATCTTATTAAAATCTTTTTTATTATTTTAAATTTAGTTTTATATTTTTAATTTTGTAATCTGTTGAAAACTATTTTTTATAATATTTTAATTTGTATTAATACTTGAAAATTTAATTTAAAAAAGTTTATTTAAAAAATTAGAATGATTTCAACAAAGCTTAATTTTGATATTTTTTTAATATTTTTAGTATATTATTAATATTGTATAATATAATATTATATTAAGAAATTATTTTTTTAAAGAAATTTATTTATTATATAATATAGTGCTGATTTATATGAAATTGAAATTTAAAAGATGTTTAGATATTGAAGGTGAAATTAAAGCACCTTCTTCTAAAAGTTATACACATAGAGCAATAATTTTAGCTTCACTTGCAGATGGTTACAGTCAAGTTTTTAATCCATTGTTATCAGAGGATACTTTATCTACATTAAATGCATGTATTACATTAGGTGCAGATATTACTAATTTTGGTAATTATGTTGATATTAATGGAGTTAATGGTATAATAAAACCAAATTTTAATCCTCAACCATTTATTACAAATCCAGAGCATATTATAAATCTTGGAAATTCTGGAACTTCTTTAAGATTACTTACCTCTATTGCAGCATTAGGTAATACTGAAGTAGTATTTACAGGAGATGATTCTCTTCAAACTAGACCTATGGGTGATTTATTAGAAGCATTAAAATCATTAGGTGTAAAAACTGAATCTGTTGATAATAAAGCTCCAATTACTGTTTTTCCTGGATTTGAAGGAGGAATTACTTCTATTTCTGGTAATGTTTCTTCTCAGTTTATATCTTCAATATTAATTTCTGCTCCACTTACAGAGAAAGGAGTAGAACTTGAAGTTTTACCTGAATTTGTATCAAAACCTTATGTTGATATGACTATTGATATTATGAATAAATTTGGGGTTAATGTTGATGTATCTCTTGAAGGTGAAAATACTAAATTTATAGTTAAACCACAAAAATATACTGCTTGTGATTATATTGTTGAAGGAGATTATTCATCTTCATCTTATCTTCTTGCTGCATGCGCTATATTTGGTGGTAAAATTACTATACTTAATTTATTTAAAGATTCTAAACAAGGAGATAAAATTATTTTAGATATTTTAAGTGAAATGGGTGCAAATATTAATTGTGATGTTAATTCTGTTACTATTGAATCTCAAGGTAATCTTAAATCTATTGATGAAATTGATTTAGCTAATGCTCCTGATTTATTACCTACTATAGCTATTTTAGCTGCTCTTGCAGATGGAACTACAAAAATTAAAGGTATTGGTCATACTAGATTTAAAGAAACTGATAGAATTGCAACAACTTGTGAAGAACTTAGAAAATGTGGTTGTGAACTTGAAGAATTTGAGGATTATATAATAATTAAAGGACAAACTCTTAATAAAAATGAAGAATTTATAGTTTCATCTCATAAAGATCATAGACTTGCTATGGCATTTATTCTTTTAAATCTTAAAGGTTATAATGTAATTATAGATGGAGGGGATGTTTTTAATGTGTCATTCCCCGAGTTTATTGAAGCTATGAGTTCTATTGGTGTAGATTTAGAATTATCATATTAACTATTTAATCAGTATTATATTATTTTAATTTAATATGGGGAATTTTAATGGAAAATAAAGAAGAAACAATTAGAAAAATTTTTGATATTCTTAGTAAGAATTATAATTTAAGGGTATTTCTTGATGATGGACCATATAGAGTTCTTATTAGAACTATTTTATCTCAAAGAACTAGAGATGAAAATACTGATCAAGCAACAGATAATCTTTTTAATAAATATAAAGATATTTATGCTATTGTTGATGCACCAGTTGATGATATTGAAAAACTTATTAAACCTGCAGGTTTTTACCATGTAAAAGCAGCACGTATTAAAGAAGTTTCAAGAATTTTAATAGATCAATATGGAGCTAAAGTTCCTAATGATATGAAAGAACTTTTAAAACTTCCTGGAGTTGGAAGAAAAACAGCAAATTGTGTACTTGTATTTGCATTTAATGAACCAGCAATTCCTGTAGATACTCATGTTCATAGAATCTCTAATAGATGGGGTTTAGTTAATACTAAAAAACCAGAAGATACTGAACAAGAACTTATGAAAGTTGTTCCTCGTGATTTATGGATTAAGTTAAATGATTTAATGGTTCAATTTGGTCAGACTATATGTAAACCTACATCTCCGCAATGTGATATTTGTCCTATTTCAGAATATTGTGATTATGATAAAAATTTAGATGAAAATATTTAATTTAGTTAAAATTTATTTATTTTTTTAAAGTTTAGTTAGATTAGTAGTATAAGTGGATTTTTTTATTACTATTTATTTTTTTCATGTTTTTTGTTAGATTAGTAGTATAAGTGGATTTTTTTATTACTATTTATTTTTTTTATGTTTTTTGTTAGATTAGTAGTATAAGTGGATTTTTTTATTACTTAAATTTTTTATAATCATTTAAAATTAAAATTAGATAAAATTTTGTTTGTATTTATGGATTTTTTTATAATTATTTAAAATATACATTTTTTTACATGATAATTTTTCTTATTTTTTAATAATATAACGAAACATTTATAAGTATTAAAATTTAATATAACAATAGTTATAAAACATTGTGATATTGTGTCTTATAACTTTTATATATATTTTTATTTTAATTGAAAAAATATAACAATAGTTATATACTATGAATTTCTAATAATTATTTGTAAGGATTTATAATATATTCATATTAATTTTTAGATTTTTTTAATTGAAAAAATATAACAATAGTTATATACTATGAATTTCTAATAATTGTATGTAAAGATTTATGTATGTGGTTTAATTTTAAAATTTTTTAAGTGAAATATGGTGCAAAATTTAAAATTAAAGATTTAACAAAAATAACTTGTGGTGATAAAATATGGTAAACATTCCAAAATTAACTAGAGGAGTAGCAAACGATATAACTGAAACAGTGGGTAACACTCCACTTGTAAGATTAAATTCATTAACTAAAGATTTAGATGCTGAAGTACTTGTAAAATTAGAATCATTTAACCCTGCAGGTAGTGTAAAAGATAGGATTGGTGTAGCTTTAATTGAAGATGCAGAAAAAAGAGGATTATTAAATAAAGATTCTGTTTTAATTGAACCAACTAGTGGTAATACTGGTATTGCACTTGCTATTGTAGCAGCAGCAAAAGGTTACAGATTAATTTTAACCATGCCTGATACAATGTCTATTGAAAGAAGAAAATTACTTGCAGTCTTTGGTGCAGAAATTGTTTTAACACCAGGTAGTGATGGTATGCCTGGAGCAATTGCAAAAGCTGATGAATTATTAAAAGAAATTCCTAATTCTGTAAACCCAGCACAATTTAGAAATCAAGCAAATCCAGAATTCCATAAAGCAACTACTGGTCCAGAAATAATTAGGGATACTGATGGTAAAGTTGATGTAGTTGTAGCTGGTGTAGGTACTGGTGGAACTATTACTGGTATTTCTGAAGCTATTAAAGAAGTAAACCCAGATTTACATGCAGTAGCAGTAGAACCTGAAACTTCTCAAACTTTAGGTAAAGGTGTAAAAGGACCTCATAAAATCCAAGGTATTGGTGCAGGATTTGTACCTGAAACTTATCATGCAGATGCAATTGATGAAATATTCCCTGTATCTGATGAAAATGCTGGTAAAACTTTACTTGCTCTTGCTAAAGAAGAAGGTATTTTTGCAGGTATTTCTTCTGGTGCAGCAACTTATGCAGCATTACAAATTGCTAAAAGACCGGAATACAAAGGTAAAACTATTGTAGCTATTTTACCTGATACTGGTGATAGATACTTATCTGTTGATTGGGTATTCCAAGATCTCTATAAAGAATATGGTCCAGAAATATTCCCAGTAGAATAAATTTTTAAAAATATTTTTTTATAATATTTTTTTAGAATTTAAGAAATTTATATTAATTTATAAAATTAAGTAATTTTTTATTTTATAATTACTTTTTTAATATTACTAATAATCTAATATATATTCTATTTTAATTATTTAAAATAGAATTTTTTTTAAAGATAAAATAATAACATTGTTAAGTTTTATTATAAAAATATTAATTTATTTAATCTTAAATTAGTTTTTAAGAATTATTATTATTAAATTACTAATTAAAAGTTAAAAAAAGATTAGTTTTTATTTTTTAGTAATAATCTAGTATTTTTTTAACTTTTAGTTAAAATCAAAAATATATTAACTATAGTTAAGAAAGTATTTATATAGGGTGTTATAAAAGTTATTAATAATATTTTAAAATTTCAGGTGATAATATGTTTAACAGAATAAGAGAGGATATAATGACTGCCAAAATGAGAGATCCTGCTAGCCGTAGCGCTATTGAAATCTTATTTTGTTACCCTGGAGTCTATGCTGTTTGGTTCCATTTAATAAGTCATTGGCTTTGGAAAAAAGGGGCTAAATTTTTAGCAAGATTTAATTCTACTATTGCAAGGTTTTTAACTGGTGTGGAAATACATCCTGGTGCTACAATTGGTCGTAGAGTTTTCATAGATCATGGTATGGGGATTGTTATTGGTGAAACAGCGATTGTAGGTAATGATGTTTTAATTTATCAAGGAGCAGTTCTTGGTGGAACATCTCTTGAAAAGAAAAAAAGACATCCAACTATTGGAGATGCAGTAGTAGTTGGTGCAGGTGCAAAAGTTATGGGTGATATTACAATTGGTAATTCATCAAAGATAGGTGCAGGTTCTGTAGTCTTAAAAGATGTACCTCCACATTCAACTTGTGTTGGTATTCCTGGAAGAGTTGTTAAAACTAAAGATAAATCATGTCCTTTAAATTTAGAGCATAATAAACTTCCAGATCCAGTTAAAAACTGTTTACAACAATTAGTAAAACGTCAAGATGAACTTGAAAATGAATTAGAAACCTTAAAAAAATTATATAATATTTCTAATTCGGGTATAAATATTAATAACTATAGAAAATATAATGAAGATGTTGTATTTGAAGAAGGTGGAGGAATTTAATTCCTTCATTTTTTTTTAATTAGAAAATATAACAATAGTTTTATATATTATAATAGTTTTATTATTAATTATATTTCTAAAATTAAGTTAAAAAAAGATTCATTATTATAAATTAATGTATATGTTTGAAATTTAATATTAAATTTTTATAATATTATATTTCTTAATTAATCTTTATTGAATATTTTTTATATTCATAATTTATTATTCAAAGATTTTTATTTTTTGAATTATTATTTAATTATTTAAAAATTATGAGGCGATGAAGATGAAACCTCCTTGTGAAATGGTAGTTTGGTATGTTATTCCAGCAATAAGATCTGAGTTAGCAAAACAATTATTAAGTTTAGGTATGAAACAGAAAAAGATTTCTGAATTAATGGATATTACACAGCCTGCTGTAAGTCAATATATTACAGATAAAAGAGGTAGTGAATTAGAATTATCTGATCATATTAAAGATTTAGTTAAAGATTTTGCAAATGATCTTTACACTGAAAAAGCTACAAAATTAGATATTATCCCACGTACATGTTATATATGTCATCAAATCAAAGCAGAAGATGTAATGTGTCAATTACATCATGAAAAAGGTAATATGCCTTATGAATGTCATGCATGTTTAAATTCTTCATTTGATTGTTAAATTTTAATTTTTTAATTTTTAATTATATCTTTTTTTGTTTATTTTAATTTTTATTTAAATGAAAATATTTGTAAATATTTAAAAATAAAAACATTTATATATGAGTTATAATTAATATATGTATGTTGTATAAAATGGCAAGGTGACCGAGCGGCTTAGGTGCGTGGCTGCAGACCATGATACTGGGGTTCAAATCCCTATCTTGCCTTTTAATGAAACTTTTTTTTAGATTTTTTTTATTGATTATATTTTTTAATTAGTCTATTTTTTAGATATTATTTTTATTTATTTTCATTTAGGTTTTTATTAGAATTTGACTTTGTTGAAATTCTTAAAAATTTTTATAAATAAATTTTCTTAAAATTGATTTTTAAGTATTAAGTATGTTTAAATTTTTATAAAAAATAGTTTTCAACAGATTCTAAAATTTTTTAATTTTATTGTATATACTATTTAAATCTAGAAAACATATGGGTTTTAAATTTAAAAAGGAAAATATCTAATAGTGTTTTTATTTATATAAACTATTTGGTTATAATTTTTAATTAGATATAAAATATTATATTTGGAGATTAAGTATGAATTATGATTTTAATACAATTAATAGAAATAATACAAACTCATTAAAATGGGATTTATTTAATGATAAATTTCCAATGTGGGTAGCAGATATGGATTTTAAAGTAGCACCAGAAATATCTAATGCTATTTTAAATAGAGCAAATCATAAAGTATATGGTTATTCAATTGTTTCAGATGATTTATATGATGCTTATATTAATTGGTGGAAATTTTATGGTTTAAAAATGAAAAAAGATGAGTTATTATTTGCTGTTGGAGTCATGCCTGCAATAACTAGTATTATTCGTGAATTTACATCTTTTAATGATGGCGTGTTAATTCAAACTCCAGTTTATCATGTATTCTTTAATGTAATTTTAAATAATAATCGTAAAGTTATTGAAAATCCATTAATCTATGATAAAGATAATTTATCTTATTCTATTGATTTTAAAGATCTAGAAGAAAAATTAGCAAATCCTAATACAAAAATGATGTTACTTTGTAATCCACATAATCCTATTGGTAAAGTCTGGAGTATGGAAGATTTAATCAAAATTGGAAAACTTTGTTGGAAATATAATGTTATTCTTGTTTCTGATGAAATACATTGTGATTTAACTAATCCAGGTAAACAATATATTCCTTTTGCATCTCTTGATGATGAATTAAGTTTTGAAGAAATTGAAAATTCATTAACTTGTATCTCTCCAAGTAAAACTTTTAATATTGCGGGACTTAAGAATTCTATGGTTTTTACTAAAAATAAAGAATTTTATTCAAGACTTAATGGAAGATTATTTACTGATTTCTTTTCAGAACCTAATGTATTTAGTACAGTTGCTACTATTGCTGCATATAATGATTCTAAAGATTGGTTAGAAGAATTAAAAGAAGTATTATTTGAAAATAAGAAAATAGTAAATAATTTTTTAACTAATAATATTTCCTGTATTAAATTAGTTCCATCTGATGCAACATATCTGTTATGGCTTGATTGTTCTAGTTTAAATATTGATTCTAAATCTTTATCTGAATTCTTAAGAAAAGAAAAAGGCATATTTTTATCACCAGGTATTCAATTTGGTCGAAATGGTGATAATTTCTTAAGAATGAATATTGCTTCTCCTAAAGAACTTTTAAATAAAGAATTAATAGCATTTAAAGAAGGAATCGACTTATTAAAAAAATAATTTCTTTAATTTTTATATTTTATGAATTATTTTAAAAATTATTTTCTCTATATAGAATAGTTTAATTATATTAAAAAATATAATTATAAATATTTATAAAATTTTAGTTATTATTTATTAATTTGTAATTTTAGTTATTTTTTTAATAACTTATTACAATTTATTTTATTAAAAAATGGAGATTAAAATGAATAGTCAGAAATCTAATAAACATACTTCACTTAAAGTATATTCTACTTTAACACGTAGGAAAGAATATTTTAAACCACTTAATGAATCAAGGGTTAAATTCTTTGTTTGTGGACCTACTGTTTATAATGATGCTCATATAGGACATGGTAGAACATATATCTCTTTTGATATGATAAAACGATATTTAGAATATAAAGGTTACACTGTTTTATATTTACAAAATATTACTGATGTTGATGATAAAATTATTAACAGAGGAAAAGAGATTGCTAAACAAGATGAAGATTTAGCAGATGTATGTATGACTCTTGCAAGAAGATATGAACGTAGATATAAAGAAGATATGGAATCTTTAAATGTTAAAGGTGTAAATCTTTATATGAGGGCTACAGATCATATGGATAAAATAATTAATCAAATTGAAAGATTAATTGAAAAAGGATATGCATATGAATCAGATAATGGAGTATATTTTGAAGTTAAAAAATTTGATGATTTTGCAAAACTTTCTAATAGAAATATTGATGAACTTGAGGGTCATAGACTTAAAGAAGATTCAAGTAAAAAAGATCCTAGAGACTTTGCATTATGGAAAAAACGTCAAGATATTGAATATTATGGTGAACCTGTATGGAATTCTCCATGGGGTAAAGGAAGACCTGGATGGCATATTGAAGATACTGCTATTACTGAAGAATACTTTGGTGAACAATATGATATTCATGGTGGAGGTCTTGATTTAATTTTCCCTCATCATGATGCAGAAATTGCACAAATGGAAGCATTATCTGGTAAAAAACCTATGGTTAATTATTGGTTCCATACTGGATTTTTAAATGTTAATGGGGAAAAGATGTCTAAATCTCTTGGTAACTTTATTACTATTAAAGATTTACTTAAAGAAATATCTCCAGAGACTTTTAGATTCTTTGTATTATCTACTCATTATAGAAGTCCTATAGATTTTAGTGTTGATAGTCTTCATCAAGCAGATAAAAGTCTTAATAAGATTAAATCTTATATAAATGATGTTGATGATATTTTATTAAATGAGTTTGGTGATGAAGATACTATAGAAGATCAAATTGATTCACTTGAAGCAACACAATATGATACTTTAAAAACAGCTATTGTTTCATTTTTTAATGCAATGGATGATGATTTTAATACTCCTAAAGCTATTGCAGCAATATTTAAATTAATCAGTGATTCTAAATCTGAACTTAATAATTTAGATATTAATGATGTTTTAGCTATTAAAGGATTTTTATCTACTGTTAATGATATTCTTGGGATTATTTTCTTAAAAGATGATGGCAATTCTAATAATAATGGTTCTAATGAAGAAGCTTTACTTGATATTCTTGCAGATACTCGTAAAAAGTTAAGGGATGAAAAACAATATGATTTATCTGATGAAATTAGAAGTAGACTTACTGATTTAGGTTATGAGATAAGTGATTAAAACTTATCTTTTTTTATTTCTTGAAATATTTAATTTTAAAATAAATGGATTTTAATAAATTAAATTTTTAAATAAAATGTATTTTTGAGTATTTATTATTTTAATAAAATTTACTTGTTTAATTTTTGTTTAAATGTCTTATTTTTATTTGTTTTCTTTTATTTGCTAATATTTTTTAGTTTTTTACTTATTATTATTTTTAAGTTTTTTATTTTTATCTTCATATTGTTTTTTATGTCTAGATATTTAATTATTCTTGTTTATACCATTTTAATTATGTATTCTTTAAAAAATATTTATAAATATCATATTTTACTATATCATATTAAGAATTGGAAATATGTGTTGATTAATATGGATAAAAATAGATTAGCAATTATTATTTCATTCTTTTTACCTGGAATTGGGCATGCTATGAAGGGTAAAAAAGCATTTGGGATTAGTTCTTGGATTGTTGTATTATTTTTAACATTTTTCTTATATTATCTTACTGAGCCTAATCCATGGTTTTCTATAATATTTTATTTTACTCTTGGATTTTTTGTAGCATATGGATTATCTGTTTATGGTGTTGATAATTAAGTTTTTATTATATCTAGAAATTTATCTTTTATTATCTTATGTAAGAAAATTATATTTTTATAAAAATTATTTTAATTCTTTAATAACTAATTAAATTTTATTTAAATCTTGTTGAGCATGTTTTATTTCTAATTTTAATATTTTTAATTTGTATGTTCTTAGATTAAGGATAATCCTGTTTTAAATTTAATTTTTAAGTATTAATATTATTTAAATATTTTAATTTTTTTGAATATTTTTTATTTAGATTATTATAAGAAATAGTTTCTAATAAACTTAAGTTTTTTATTTAGATTATTATAAGAAATAGTTTCTAATAAACTTAAGTTTTTTATTTAGATTTATAGTTTTATATTTATATTTAACTTCTTTTTAAAATTAGAAAATTTTTTTTAAATATTGATTTATTACTTGTAATTAATTTCTATATTTTAATTTTATTATAATTGTAATTAATATTTTTAATAGTTTTTAATTAACTATGATTTATATTATATGGTATTTTATTTTAATTAATCAAGATTATTTTTAATTTATTTAATTATATGTTTATATATATCCTAATTATTTTTAATTTATTATTTACTCATTGAATCAATGTTTATATGACAAATTTTATTCATCTGTTTAAACATTTTTTTAATTTTAACTAATTGTTGAATTTTTTTATATTTTTTTTAAATTTTCATAAAAAAATATTAATATTATGTTTTAATAAATAATTTATTAAAAAAAATGAATATATTAATGGTTTTAAATATATTAATATTTTTTTTATTATTATTACTTATCTTATGGATTTTTTAAAAATTTTATTTTAATTAATTAATTAATATTTTTTAAAATCTGTTTATGAAATGTAAAGATAATTATGTAATTATTTTATAATTTTTTTAAAATTTGATTATAATTGATAGTCAAATCTGAAGGTGGTTTTATTATGAATAAGATTAAAAGTGCAGAAAAAGAAACTGCAGATACTAAACAAGTTATTGAAACATTTGAAAATATTGTTAATAGTAATATTTCTCAAAAAGTTTTAAATGGTGCTCTTACTTATTGTGACAAATGTGGTGAAACAAGATTAGAATCTGCATTACGTCATATTGTAGGTCTTCAAGATGATATTTGTTTTAAATGTGAATTACTTGTTCCACCAATAAAACTTATTATTAAAAAAGGTTTATCTACTTTTGATACATCTGAAGAATCTTTTATGAGAGCTATGCAAGATGAAACTTGGATTAGGGGATTAGTAACTACATTTCAGGGTATGGCTAAATTCGGTGTTCAGAAACCATTTGTTCCAGGTGCACCTTATCAAATAGTTTGGAATATTACTCGTAAATGTAATTTTAAATGTGTCCATTGTTATGAGAATGCAGGTAAAAAAGGTCCAGATGAATGTAGTCCTGATGAAATAAAAGCAGGTATCAAAAAACTTGCAGATTCTGGTGTTATTTCTTTAGCATTCTCTGGAGGAGAACCAACAACTGATCCAAATTTAGTAGATTACATTAAATATGCAACTGATTTAGGATTATATGTTTCACTTGCTACTAATGGTTATATTTGTGCTAAGAAAGAGAAAGCACAAGAACTTGCAGATGCAGGTCTTAAATTTGTACAGATTAGTTTAGATGGACTTAATCCTAAAACTCATGATGAATTTAGACGTGTTCCAGGTTCATGGGAACATGCAGTTCAAGCAATTGATAATTTTAATGATACTGATGTATTTGTAGAAGTTTCAACTACTGTTACACAAAATAATAAAAATGAAATTCCAGATATGATTGATTTCATGAGAAAGAAAAAAGTTGGATGGTTTATGTTATATAATTTTATTCCAACAGGTAAAGGTTCAGAAGCAAGAGAACTTGATTTAAGTCCAGAAGATAGATTTGAATTATTGAATCTTATTTATCAAGAAAATGGTAAAGGAGATCTTCAAATATTATCTACTGCTCCACAATTTGCAGATGTTGCAATTCATACAAATCCTGAAGATGTAGATAGAGAGGATGGTAAAACATTAATCCCAACTCACTTTTATAATGTTGAATATAGTAATCCTGCAATGATGGAACTTTCAAGATTTATTGGTGGTTGTGGTGCAGGAAGATTCTATTTAGGAATAGAACCTAATGGTGATATTTATCCTTGTGTTTTCTTCCCACATGATCCTATTCTTAAATTAGGAAATATTAAAAAAGATAATCTTGAGGATATTTGGATTAATAATAAGGTATTAAAAGAATTAAGAGATAAAAATGCTCTTAAAGATAGTTGTTCTCAATGTGAATCAAGATTTATTTGTGGTGGTTGTAGAGCTAGAGCATATACTATTACTGGTGATTACCTTGCAGGTGATCCTGGTTGTATAAAATATGAAGAGTATATGGCTAAACATAATTCTAATTAATTTTTTATTTTTTTTATTTTTTTAGAATTTTATTTTAAGTATACTTTTTTTTAGAATCTTATTGAAATTATATTTTAATTTTAATTTTCTAAAATCATTTTTATTGTATTTTCACTGGTTTTTATTCTTTAAATCTATTTTTTTTAGGTTTTTAAAATTTACTAATTTTTAGAATGGCTTTTCTTAATTTTTGATTTTTAAGTATTATTTAAATTTTTATAGAAAATAATTTTTAATAGACTCATTTTTCATGAATTATATTTTTGAATATTTTTATTATTTTGTTCATTTTTTTATTTATTTTATATTTTTATTTAAATTTTGTTTTATATTTTTATTTATATTATTAGAAAAAACAATAAAATTATATATAATGTATACATAAGTTATTATTAAATTTATAAAAAGTATATTTACAAGATGATAAGGGGATTTAAATATGGATAATTCTAAAGAAAAGATTGATATTAATTTAATTCTTGCAAATAGTTTAGCAAATTTACTTCTTGAAAAACCATTTGAAAAAATTAAAGTTATAGATATCTGTAAAAATGCAAATATTCCAAGGAGTACTTTTTATTATCATTTTAATGATAAATATGAATTATTAGAGTTTACAATTAATTCTTTATCTGATAAACTTTCTAAACAAGTTATTAATGATTCTTCTAATGATTTTTTACAGTATATTGATAATTTTATAAAAGTTTTTGTAGAATACTTAAATGAAAATAAAAATCTTTATATTTCATTAATAAATAAAAATAAGGATGAATTTACTTTAAATGTTTTATTTACTATGGTTTGTTCTGATTTGAAGGAGAGATTATATGAAGAAAAGGTAAAAGGAAATATTAATCCAAGTATTCCTATTGATTTCATAGCAGAATTTTATATTGGTGGATTTGCTAGACTTAGTCAATTTTGGTTACTTCATACTGATATTTATGATGCTAATGATTTGTATGAGGCACTTTCTTCATTGTTTTTACATAATTCAAATAACACTATTTTAAATCCTTAATATTAAATCTTTTTGAAAATAAGTTTATTAAACATTAAAAAGCTAAGTTTTTTTTTTAAAAAAAGAAGTTTATTAAACATTGAATAATAAATATAATCTATTTTTTTTGAATTGTTTAATTTTTATATTTTATTTTTAAATATTTTTTGTTTATTTTTTTAAATGATTTTTTTATTTTGTTTCTATTTTTTAAGTTTTTTATTTTAATTTTTTAATTTTTTTTATTAATTTTCCTCTAATTTTAAAAATATTTATAAATCACTTTTTATAAAGTATTGAATAATATAAAATTTTTATTTTGTTATAATATTATAATTTTGTTTATATCAAAATTTATTTATATTATATGTAAAATAATAATCTTTAATTATTTATAATGATAAATTATTTATTATATAATGATTAAATATTAAAGATTAGATATAACTAAATCTTAAATTTAAGATTTTATCAATAAAATTTAAAAATATATTTAAAAATCAAATTCTTGTTTAAATAAGGGTATTATTTGTTTAATTTATTAAAGTATAATATTTGTTATTTTAAATAATTTTGATTAATTTAGTAATGAAGTAATTTAAGGAGTCAAATCATGACAAATCTTGACAAGATGTTTAAACCAAATTCTATTGCGGTTGTAGGAGCATCAAATACTGAAGGAAAAGTCGGATATATTATTGTTAATAATATTATTATTGGTGGATATAAAGGTACTATCTATCCTATTAATCCAAAAAGTGATGAAATTCAAGGATATAAAGCTTATTCTAGTGTTTTAGATTTACCTGAAGTACCTGATTTAGTTGTTATTTCCATTCCTGCTGCTGGTGTTAATCCTGTTCTTAAAGAATGTGGAGAAAAAGGAGTGAAAAATGCAGTAGTCATTAGTGCAGGATTTAAAGAAACTGGTGAAGAAGGAGCTAAATTAGAAGAAGAATTATCTAATATTGCTAATCAGTATGATATTAATTTAATTGGTCCTAATAGTTTAGGTATTAGTGATTCACATACACCAATTAATTGTTCATTTGCACAAGCTATTCCTCCTAAAGGAAACATGGCTTTCTTATCTCAAAGTGGAGCTATGATGGTAGCTATTATTGATTGGAGTTTTACTTCAGGAATTGGTTTTAGTAAATGTGTTTCAATGGGAAACAAAGCAGGTACTAATGAAATTGAAATTATTAATAATTTAGCTAATGATCCTGAAACTGCTGTTATTACTATTTATCTTGAAAGTGTAAGTCCTGATGATGATTTTGTTAATACTATAAGAAAAGTATCTAAGAAAAAACCTATTGTTATTCTTAAATCTGGTTCTAGTGCTGCTGGAGCAGCAGCTGCTTCTTCACATACTGGAGCTCTTGCAGGTAGTGATGCAGCATTTGATGCAGCATTTGATCAATCTGGAATTTTCCGTGTAAGTTCAATGAATGAATTATTTGAGGTGGGTTTGGCATTCTCTAATTGTCCACTTCCAAAAGGACGTAATGTTGCAATAGTTACCAATGCTGGTGGTGGAGGAGTTATTGCTGTAGATGCAATGGAAAGATATAATCTTGATCTTGCAAAATTCAGTGAAGATACTGTTAATAAATTAAATGAAATTATTCCAGATGAAGGTACTACAAACAATCCTATTGATGTATTAGGTGATGGACCTGTTGAAAGTTATAAAAAATCATTAGAAGTCCTTATTGATGCTGATGAAGTAGATAGTATTATTGTAATTGTTTGTCCTACTGCTAAAGCAGATACTCCAGGAATTGCAAAAGCATTAGTTGATGTATATTCAAAATCTGATAAACCTATTCTTGCTGTAAATATGGGTGGACCTTCATTTGAATTCTCTAATAAACTTTTAAAAGATAATTGTATTCCATCATATGTATTCCCAGAACCTGCTATAAAAGTAGTTGAATATCTCTGTAAATTTGCAGAATTACAAGATAAAACTTATGATAACCCTGTAAATGAAATTGATGATGTTGATAAAAAAACAGTAGAAGATATATTTGAAAAAGTTAAATCTGAAGGTAGGGATACTTTACTTGGTAGTGAAGCATATGCAGTTGCTGAAGCTTATGGTATTGCTGCAGCACCTATTAAATTATCAACTTCTGCTAAAGAAGCTGCAGATCTTGCTGAAGAAATGGAATTCCCAGTTGTTTTAAAAATCGCTTCTGATAAAATTTTACATAAATCTGATATTGGTGGTGTAAAAGTAGGTATCTCTACAAGGGATGAAGCAGAAAAAGCTTATAATGAAATTATTGAAAACACTAAAAAAGCATTCCCAGATATAATCCCTAATGGTGTAGAAGTACAAAAAATGATGGACTCTGGTATTGAAGTTATTGTTGGTATGATAAGAGATAAACAATTTGGACCAATGATTTCATTTGGTATGGGTGGAGTCTTTGTAAACCTTATTGAAGATGTTTCATTTAAACTTGCTAAAGGTATGACTTCTGAGGAAATTAATGAACAAATAGAATCTACTAAAGTTTCTAAATTATTACATGGATATCGTGGAGAAGCTCCTGGAGATATTGATGCAGTTAAAGATACTATTAAACGTGTTGCAAGATTAACTCTTGATTTTGATGAAATATCTGAATTAGATATTAATCCAATATTCGTATATGAAGATGGATCAAGTGCTTTAGATATTAAAATTAAATTATAATTTTAATGTCTTTATTTTACTTTTTTTAATTTTTTATTTTACTTTTTTTTAATTGATTTTTCTAATTTTTTTAAGTATTTTTTTAATTTTTTCAAAACATTTATATGTATCTTATAACAATTGTTATATATTGAATAAATAATTGCTTTAAAATAGTGGAAAGTAGTTTATTTTAATATATAACATTTTTTTGGAGTTTTTTTATTAAGTCTCCAAAAGATTTATATATGTCTTATAACAATTGTTATATATTGAATAAATAATTGCTTT